>JBLHKE010000156.1:0-12393 GCA_047619485.1 Verrucomicrobiales bacterium
TCTCCGTCGTGCCGGCGCGCCTGGTGGTTCAGCGGAAGGTTTTCGTCAACTACGGATTCCCGGAGGCTTGGGCATTCTACGTCACGTCCAGTGACGGCGAACGCCAGCTCGTTGCGCGCATTGCCGATACCGAACTCGACCGCCGGCAGGGTGACCCTGTCATGGTTTCGTTTCCACCGGTGCTCGCATCCGAGCTCGAGATCGAGGGCGTCGGCCTACAGGACAATTTGGTCAGTTCGGGTCTCGTCTTTGCCCTCTCCGAAGTGTTCGCCTTTTCCGGACCCGACAACGTCGCCCCGATTGCCGAGGTGGCGGCGCCGTGGTCGATCGAGGGCAACGCCGGGTGGGGGCGGCGATTCGTCGTCGATGAGCAAACGCCGATCGGGCTTCCCGAGATCCCGGTGTTCCACTCGGAGATCGGTTACAAGTCGTTTGCGGCGCGCAGTTCGGAGAAACCGAAATGGATTCAACTCGACCTGACGGCGCCGGCCACCGTAGACGCTGTGCGGCTCTATCCGGCGGAGATCGCGCTGGCGATCGCCCGGCCGGGCAGCGGTTTCCCGGTCCGCTTCCGACTGGAGATCAAAGCGCCCGGTGATGGCGAGCCGTCGTGGGAAACTGTTTATGATCAAGGCGGTCACGATCTTCCCAATCCCGGAACCAACCCGGTGACTTTGCGCTTTGCCCCACAGGAGGCTGCCGCATTTCGCCTGCACATCACCAAGCAGGAAAAGGCCGAGCACCCAGACGCCGCCGCGCACATCCTGTTGTCCGAGATTGAACTTCTGCACCGTGGCGAACCGGTGGCGGCCGGATCCGTAGTTTCCTCATCGGATGACACCGGGCGCTATCCAGGTACCCAACTACGGCGCAGCCCGGACGATCCGCCGATCATCGAACGCTTCTGGAGCGAGGCCGCGCTGAGCGACCGCTTCACTTCGCGTGGGCGTATCCTGCCGACGCGCGATTGGCTAGAGTCGCTCGCCTTGCGATTCGAACTGCGCAAGGAGCACGACGACCTGGTGCGACGCCGCGGGCAGCTCACTCGCCAGACTGGTCGGTTCTTGCTCGCTGGGCTTGTCGGTCTCACGTTCGCCGTCCTCGTCGGGTTCGGTTTCTGGGCGGTGCGCGCGCGCTTCGTCCACCGCCGCGGGGTTCGCCGGGTGCGTACCCAAATCGCTTCCGATCTGCACGACGACATTGGCAGCAACCTCGGCGCGATCGCGCTGATGGCCGACCGTCTCGGTCGCGGCGCGCCACCGGGCGGAGGTTCGGAAGCGGAGGGGGAAGGGGAAGGGGCGTCTTCTACGATCCGCCGGCTTGCCCGTGAGAGCGCGGCCTCGCTTAAGCAGATTGTCTGGCTCACCGCCCCACAGATCGGTTCTGAAGCCCCGCTCGACCACCGCGTGCGCGAGACCGCCGATGCGATTCTCCGCCAGGTGCCGTACTCGCTTGAGATCCGCAGCCCGGTGACGGAACTGCAACTGCCGCCACAACATCGCCGCGCGCTGGTGCTCTACCTAAAAGAAGCGCTGCACAACATCGTCTCGCATGCCTCCGCCAAGCAGGTCGAGATCACCATAGAGCGCGCTGCAGATACCGGTCGTTGGCTGGTTTTCATCGGCGATGACGGCACCGGCATCCCCGCCGACCAGCTCGCCAGCGACGCCACGCTGCGTACTCTCAAATACCGTGCCAAGCAACTCGGCGCCGAGCTTTCCATCGACAGTTCCCCGGGGGACGGCACGCGGCTGACGTTGGAATTTCGGGTCTGAGCGTCCGGATGGCGTAAACACGTCATACCGGTCGACGCTGGATTCGGTTATCAAATGAAAGTGAAGGGCTCTACAGCCCACACCCCTCCAACAATTGCCCACCATGAAGACAGCGATGACGATCTTCGGGGTTCTCCTCGGTTCCATGATTACAAACCAGAATGCCCGTGCCGAACTGGTCGGGTATTGGAATTTTGACGAAGGCGAAGGGACGATGGCCTTCGACTTCACGGATCACGAAAACGACGGAACGCTGAAGGCGATCAGCGGTGGCAGCGTCCCGACTTGGATTCCCGGTCACACCGGGGAGGCAGAAGATTTCGCGCTCGAATTCTCGCAGGGCAATGTCGAAGTTCCGGATGCGGAGAGCCTCCACATCACTAATTCGTTCACGCTGGCTGCGTGGATGTTCGGCACAGGATCGAACTACGGGCACCTTTTCGTGGCGGGTGACGGCGGCGCGAATGGTCGCAACTGGTTGCTTCAGACAAGCAATTTTGGCGGCGACTCGGCTTATTTTTGGTCTGCCACCAATAGCGGATTCCAACATACATTGAACTTCGTTCCTGCGCAGAATGCCTGGCACCATATCGCCGTCACCTACGATGGCTCGATTATGACTACCTACTACGATGGTGCCATGGTGAGCAGCAATTTATTCACTGCGAGTCTCACCGCCTGGGGGACACTCCGGCTCGGCGGCTTCAGTTTGTTCGGCAGCGGCTTCGAGAGCAGGCTCGACGAAATGGTCATTTTCAACACGGTGGAGGATGTCGCCACGATCATGGACGGAGCGCATGACGAGATGACAGGTGACCCACCGCCACCGGTCGAGCCCATCGACCCGTTCTATATCAATGAGTTTACTCTCGTGGGAGATGTGATCACGCTCACCTGGGACTCGGAGGATGATGAGGAATTCCTTGTCGGGATTTCCACTGATGTCATCCATTGGCCGGAGTCCATTGATGATTCGGTCGATGCAGATATCGGCTTAGAAACGACTCGTACCTATGACCTCAGCGACTTAGGGATCGACCTCGAAAATTTGAAGCGGGTCTTCTTCCGCGTTGAGAAAAAGGCGCAACTGAACCCTTGATCCATTTTTGACCCCGCAAGAACCAACCCTATGAAACCAGTGATGAAGATTTTTCTCCCGTACTTATTTGCCGCCGCAGCCAGCATTGCCAATGCCGGCTCACCGGAAACCGTGGTGGTGGGCAATCCCGGCAACCCGGCCGACAAATCCGGATTCGGCAACGTTGATTACGAATACCGGATCGGTAAATTCGAGCTGACCAACGCCGAGTATTGCGAGTTCCTCAACGCGGTCGCGAGGACGGATTCCAACGAGCTATACGATAGCCGCATGTCCAACAGCTACGGCGGCATCAACCGGTCCGGATCCTCCGGTGAGTACGTGTATGCGACCAAGGCCGGCTGCGACAAGTGGCCGGTGGGTTACGTGACTTGGGAGTCGTGCGCGCGCTATTGTAATTGGCTGTCCAACGGCGGCGGCGACGGTGGCACGGAGACGGGGTGCTACACTATTAATGGCAACGAGGTGACGCGCCCAGACCACACGGCCCTCGCCAAAAGTGAAACCACCAAGTGGGCGATCGCCAGCGAGAACGAGTGGTACAAGGCGGCCTATTACGACCCGAAAAAGAACGATACCGGTGGCTACTGGCCATACGCGGTCAAGGGCAGGTTCTCGCCTGAGTGCAATATCAACAGCAATCAGGTAAAGGCGGTGGGATCGTTCGCGACCGCGGCGAGTGCCTATGGCACTTTTGATCAGAACGGCAACCAGTGGGAATACAATGAGGATGCGTCGGGCAACAAGGTCGCCCTGCGCGGCGGCTCGTGGTTCCACAACGACCACGACGCCTACCTGCGCTCGTCCACCCGCTATGATGTGCTCAGCGCAAAGTGGCCCAACTACGGTTTCCGCGTCGTCGCTCTCGGATCAGGTAAGGCCAAAGCCACACCGACCGTTTCCGCGCCGGCACCGGCTCCGACATCAACGGTGCCTTCACCTGCTCCGGCACCCGCACCCGTCAAGCCGGCTCCGGCCCCGGCAACTGTTCCAACGCCAACTCCAGCTCCAGCTCCCGCAACCGTCCCGCCAGTGAAGCCGACCGTATCGGTAGGCAAGGGCACGACTTACTACGTCAGCGCGTCGCAAGGCAATGATAAATGGAGCGGCGATTCGGAATCTCCGGACGGGACCGCTGGACCATGGAAAACTTTGGCGCGCGCCTCGATCGAATACCAACCCGGCGACACCATCCTGCTGAAGAGCGGTGACACTTGGAATGAAGAACTCGCGCCCAAAGGCAGCGGCACGCCCGAGCAACCGATCACCATCGGCGCGTATGGCGAAGGCGCCAAACCGGTAATTGACCGCGAGGATTTCAAACAGGACCGCTCCGGGATCCGGCTGTCCGATCAGGGCGGGTATAAGATTGTCGGCATCGAGTTCAACCGCTGCATGACCGGCATCTACGGCGAGTACTCCGACGGTTGCCCGACCAAGAAACACATCTGGATCGAGGACTGCTACTTTCACGACTCCCTGCTTTATCAACACTACGAAGACTACCCGAAGCGCAAGATCGGCCTCGGCATCTGCTTCTTCTCGTTCGAGCTCGACAAGCGCATCGTGCTCGAAGACATCACGATCAAAGATTGCGTGTTCCGCCGGCTGGCCTCGGGGATCTGGACCAACAGCCCGGACAATTTCAACAAGAACGCCTCCTACGTTTACAACTTCAAAAACATGACTATGGACGGTTGCCTGTTCGAAGAGGGCTACCAGTGGCAGCAGGGCATCCGCGGGGTCGATACCGGCGTGATGCGCAACTGCGTCACACACGATGTCGGCCGCGGCTTCCGCTCCTTCAACGGCGTCGCCGGCTCGATGTTCTTCCGCTGCAAGGACTGGCTGTTCGAAGACAGCGAGTGGGGCTTTGTCTCCATAGGTCTGGGTAGCGGCGACGGCGAAGCCTTCGACTTCGAGGGCAACTGCGACAACATGACGATGCGCAACTGCCTGTTCCACGACACCGACGGTCCAGGGTTTTTGCTTTGTTGTTATGCCTCCGACGGCCACGCCCACTCCGGGATCGTGATGGAGAATTGCGTCATCAACGGCAAGTCGAAACGCCCGATCGGCCTGCCGCGCTGCGCGATTGTCAACACCACCGACTGGAACGAGTCGACCTGGACGAAGTGCCGCTTCTATGTCTCCAAAGGCGAGGCGCTGATGCGCGTGATGGACCCCGAGAAGGACAAGAAGACCAAGTTTATCGACTGCTGGTACAAGAATTTGAGCGCGGCTTGCAGCAGCCCGAACCTCGCTCTGAAGGCGAGCGCGAAATCGTCTTCCGATGCTCCCGGTAGCAAGGCGGGCGCGGTATCTGACGGCGATGCGTCCACCGCATGGGAGGCGGGGTCCGCGGCAGAGCAGTGGATCCAGATCGTCTTCCCCACCGAACAGACGATCAACGAGTTCAGGATTAAAGAGGCCACGTCCTCATCCATCAACCGCTACGAGATCCAATACGCGGACGCCGCTTCGAAGGACTGGGTCAGCTGTTTCAACGGGATGGCGATCGGGAAGGAATTTGTCGCGCCCATCGTCAGCCGCAAGACGCGCGGCGTGCGATTGCGCATCCTTGGCACCAAGAACGGCAACCCCGCTATCACCGAATTCGAGGCCTACAACGACACGTCGGGAACCGACTTCGACGATCCCACTGGCGAAAAGGCGGTGAGAATCGTCGGCGAGTAACTGCCTCCCGGCCAAGATCAATCACGTAAACGAAACCAACTATGAGCGAACAGAACCTAGCACAAAAAACCACCGCGAGCGCCGACGACGTGCAGGCGGTGCAGCGCCTGCGCGACGCGAACGAACGGATCGTCAACGAACTAGGTAAAATCATCATCGGCCAGAAAGATGTGATCGACGAACTGATGATCGCCATCTTCGCGCGCGGCCACTGTCTGCTGGTCGGCGTCCCGGGCTTGGCCAAAACGCTTCTGGTCAGCACCCTGTCGCGTACCCTGTCGCTGAGCTTCAACCGTATCCAGTTCACCCCCGACCTGATGCCCTCGGACATCACCGGCACCGAGATTTTGGCCGACGACCCGGAGACTGGCGAGCGCAAGTTCAAGTTCCTCCCCGGGCCGGTGTTCGCCAACATCGTGCTCGCTGACGAGATCAACCGTACGCCGCCCAAGACCCAGGCCGCACTGCTCGAGGCGATGCAGGAGAAGCGCGTTTCGGCCGGTGGCGAGACTTTTCCGTTGGAGGAGCCGTTCTTCGTGCTGGCCACCCAGAACCCGCTCGAGCAGGAGGGCACCTACCCCTTGCCGGAGGCGCAGCTCGACCGCTTTCTTTTCAATATCATCGTCGACTACCCGGATCGCGGCGAGGAGATCGCGATGGCGAAACGAATCTCGGGAGAGTTCGAGGCGGAGTTGGAAGCGGTGATTGGCCGCGACGAGATCATCGCTCTCCAAAAGACCGTGCGCCGGATTCTGGTGGCCGACCACATCTACGAATATGCGGCCTCGCTGGTGCGCTCGACACGGCCTGACGACCCGGAGGCGCCCGAGTTCATCCGCGAGTGGTTGTCCTACGGAGCTGGCCCGCGCGCGACTTTGTATCTGATCACTGCTGGCAAAGCGCGAGCCGCATTGCGTGGGCGTCTGCACATGTCGATCGAGGACGTGCAGGCCCTGGCGCCAGCGATCCTCCGCCACCGCATCATCCCGAATTTCGCCGCCCGTTCCGAGGAGATGACCAGCGACCTAGTCATCAAAAAGCTGCTCGAGACAATACCGGCCGATGAGAATCTCTATGATGGCAAAGCCAGCTAAGAAGAAGTTCCTGCATCTCGACCCTGAGGTCTTGCAGCGAATCAGCTCGTTGGAGCTGGTGGCGCGCGAGGCTGTCGAGGGCATGCGGGTGGGCGCACACCGTAGCCCGCTGAAGGGGCTGAGCTCGGAGTTCGCCTACCACCGCCCGTACGTGTTCGGCGATTCGCCGCGGCATGTGGACTGGCGGCTGTACGCCCGCACCGGTCGCTATTACATGAAGCAGTACATCGCCGAGACCGATTTCACGGCGGACATCTTGCTCGATGCGAGTTCGTCGATGAACTACGGCTCCGGCGATGTGAGCAAGCTGGAGTACGCCAAGACGATGGCCGCCAGTCTGGCGCACCTGATTGTCACCCGGCGCGATATGGCTGGCTTGGCGATTTTTGATTCCGAACTGCGGCAGTACATCGAACCCTCTAGCCGCTTGTCGATCGTGCGTGATATCGCTGTCGAGTTGGAGAAGGTCGAGGGCGTAGCGCGCACCAATATCGCCAGCCAGCTGCACGAGTTCGCCCAACGCATCAAGCGCCGCGGGTTCGTCATCCTGATATCCGACCTGTTGGACAATGTCGACGATTTCATGAAGGGGCTGAACCACCTGCAGTTCCATGGTCACAACGTGATCGTGTTCCATACCCTGGATCCGTACGAGCTGACGTTCCCGTTCGACGGAACCTGTCGCTTCAAGGGACTCGAGGTGGACGAGGAACTGGTGACGCGGCCGAAACGGGTGCGCGAAATCTACTTGGAGGAGCTCGAGGTCTACCTCAAAAAGATCCGTGACGCCTGTCGCAAGACCAACGTCGATTACGTGCTGGCCGATACCTCTCGACCTCTACATGAGGTGCTCACCGCCTACCTGATGAAAAGGTCGCGCAGTCTATGATGGTCTTGAAAGCAACTGCTGCCTTGTCCGTTGCCGCTGCCCTGCTGGCTGTCTCGCCATCGCTGCGGGCTGGCATGGTGGAGACTGCGGGCGGAATTTTTGAGGGCGAGATCAGTTTCCATGCCGATGCGGTCAAGGTAGGGGGCAAGCAGATCCCGCTGGCGGACGTGCTCTACCTGCGCGCCGACTCTGCGCCTGCCGTTCCTGCCGAGGGCGATCCTGTACAACTTGTGCACCTCAATAACGGCGAGGTGCTGGCCGGTGAAATCGTCACCGGATCCGAGAAGAAGGTCGATGTGCGTTGCAAGTGGTTCGGCCTAAAAGCGTTCGCCTTCGACCAGGTGTCGGTCTTGGAGTTCATGCCGGGCGAGCCGCAAGCTGACACCGCAAAGGCGAAGACGCTCTACCGCAAAACCGCTCAGGCGATTCCCGGCACACTGGTGTGGATCGACAAGGACACGGTCGGGATCGACAGCCCGCTCGGCACGGCGAAGATTCCGCGCCTGGGATTGGTGCGCTACGTGATCGACGACAAATCACCCGCGTCAGCGGCCGAGATCGATGAAGTAGGGCTGGTCGACGGCAACCTATTCCGGGGCAAGCTAAAGGTCGAGGAGGGCAAAGTGAACCTCGAGCATCCAGTGGTCGGCGCGATGAGTTTTCCGGCTGTCGCCGTGCGCTCGATCGTTCGTCACGCAACGACGATGATCGAGCTCTCCGCGCTGCCGCACGAGATTGTTGAAAAGGGGGCGGCTGGACTAGCCGCCGGGGAAATGGGCACGGTTCGCGTGGCGCGGGGCGCGGGATTCGTCCGCGCCACGCGGATCGAACCACGAATCAAGATCCGTTACACCCAGCCGGAACGCGCTGGAAAGAAACTGCTGTTGCGGGCGACCCTCGCCCCGGTCGAATTGGCTCGTGGTGATACGCGAGTCACGATCTCTGTCGGCGCACAGACGGTGTTCGACAAGACACTCTCGCCCAGCGATGGGCCGCAAGCAATCGAAGTCCAGATCCCAGCGGGCGAACAGTTCGACCTGGCTGTCGATTTCGGTCCGCTGCTGCGCTTTCCCTGCGGCGCCGTCGTGCAGGACGCTCACCTGATCGTCGCCAACTAGTATGCAGTTCGTCAACCCATGGCTACTTGCTGGACTCGCGGGAATCGCCGTTCCGATCGCTATCCACTTGATGAACCGGTTTCGTTACAAGGACGTGGACTGGGCGGCGATGGATTTGTTGCGCAAAGTGTTAGTGGTGCGCTCGCGGCGCATCCGGCTTGAAGATCTGATTCTGCTGCTGTTGCGCTGTCTGATTGTCGCGCTGTTGGCGCTGGCGATTGCCCGGCCAGTTTTGACGCCCAAGGGCGGCACTTCGCGCGCGGATGTCGGTGCGGTGATCGCCATAGATGCCTCGTTTAGTATGGCTCACCAACCGGGGGTGTTCTCACGTTTCGATCGCGCCAAGGAACGCGTGCAAGAGATCCTCAGCACCCTGAAGCCGGGCGACCCGGTCTCGATCGTGTTGCTCGGGGAACGCCCGCGCGTGCTGGTGCGCAATTCGGGCTACGAGGCCGATCGAGTGTCCGAATTATTGGAGGCTGCCGAGCCTCTGCCGGAGCGGCTGAACCTCGATCTCTGCCTGGCGGAACTCGAGGAACTGGTAAGTGAGATCAAAGCTCCTGCCCGCGAGTGCTACCTGGTGACCGACGCGCAGACGCCCACCTGGGGCGAAGTATCCGAATCGTCCCGCGCCTCGCTCGATCGCATCGCCGCGGATGGGCGCCTGTTCTACCTTCCGGTGGCCAGTGGAAGTTCCGAAAACTTGGCGGTCACCGCTTTCCGGCAGCAGTCGGGCATGGTGCGCCAGGGTGCGTTGGCACGCTACGTCGCCGACATCAGCAACAGCGGTAATCAGGCTCGCCAGAACGTGCCGGTCACGCTCTACAACGGCGACCAGGTGATCGACCAGCGGATCCTCCCTGAGATCGGTCCCGGCAAAACCGAGTCGATGGCGATGTTTGTGCGCTTCGACGAACCGGGGGCGATCAGCCTGTCGGCGCGCATCGGCGACGACGAGCTGGCGGCCGACAACGCCCGATTTGCAGTGGCGAACGTGCGCTCTCAGGTGCGCGTGCTGTGCGTGGAAGGCACCCCTCCGGCAGGTGGATCCGAGGACGAATCCTATTTCCTGCGCGCGGCTCTCGCGCCGCGGAAGAGCGGCGATGAGGTGATCCCGATCGCCATCGACCGCGTCGGCTGGCTCGAGCTTTCCAACCGCCGGCTGTCGGACTACGATGTGGTGATGTTAATCGACGTGCCGGAGCTGCGCGAGGATCAGGCGACGGCAGTCGGCCAATTCGTCGGCGCCGGTGGCGGACTGGTCACCTTCCTCGGACCCAATATCGTCCCGAGCCGGTTGAACCAGAGCATGCGTTTCGAGGGCGGTGCGCTGTTGCCCGGTAAAGTCCTCGACGCGATCGGCGATGCCTTCGACCTAGCGGCAGGCAGTAGTCTCGAACCGCATACCAGGCATCCACTGGCGCGTGGTTTGGCGGGGCTGCCAAAGGAGGTGATGGACGAGACTCGCGTGCGCCGATTTTTCCCAGTCGAGCTCGCTGATGGCGGACGCGCGGTGGTCAAGACTGGCCCGGGCGAAAACGATATCCTGGTGGCCGAGAAAACGCTCGGTCGCGGTAGGGTCGTGCTGTTCACCAGCACCGCCGACCGCGCCTGGACCGACATGGTAACCCACCCCTCGTACCCGATCTTGCTGCACGAGACCATCGCCCACCTCGGCCGACAAGGCTTCGAGCGGCCGCTGCTGGTCGGCGCGCCGCTGGTGGTGCCGCTGCCGCTTCCAGCCAACGCGGCTGCCCCGGAAACGGTGACCTGCCTGGTGCCCGGCGACAACGAGCTCACGGTAAAAACCGCGCGTCGCGACGGGCAAGTGTTGGCCGATTTTGGACCCGCCGAGCGCGCCGGCATCTACCAAATCCGCTACACCGTGAATGACAGCATCCCGGTGGCGGTGAGCGTTGACCCGGGGGAATCCGACGCACGCAGTCTCACCGACAAGGCGCTCGACGAAGCCCTGCGCGGCACGAAGATGAAAATCGTGCCAGAGAAAGACGATCTAGGTGCGGCGATCCGCCATGGTCGGGTCGGACGAGAGATCTGGCGCGAGCTCTTGTTTGCCGCGCTGCTGCTGTTGTTGATCGAGGCTTACCTATCGCGTCGATTCACGCGCGGTCTCACTAAGAGGAGCAGTTCCGCGTCGGGACTGACCGGATTGAAAAATGTTAGCACGGGAGGGCGAGCCTGATGATGGACTTGCTAGCAGTTGAAGGTGGCAGCGGTTTCTATTTCCGCTACGGACCGGTCGCTATTGCTCTCGGCGTGTTGATGCCATTGGCCATTCTCTACGCCATCTTCCTCTACCGGCGGCATCCGGAGCTCTCGCTTAAACACCGTGTCATCTTAGGCGTTCTGCGCGCGCTGGTTTACGCGGCGATCATCCTGTTGCTGCTCGCCCCGGTGGTTAGCGTAACGAAGAAGATCTCGCTGCCAAACAACATCCTCGTGCTGCTGGATGTTTCGGAGAGCATGTCGATCCCGGATCGGCGCAGCGATCCGGGCGAACTGGCCGATGCGGCGGCGGCTCTTGGAAAAATTCCGCTCATGGAAATCGCCGACGGGGAAACCCCAGAACTCCCGGTGGGAACACAGTCCGAGGTCGAACAAGTGTCGCGGCTGGACTTGGCGAAAGGTGTGCTCGGCCTCCCCGAGTTGGAGATGCTGCGCAGCTCAAGCAAGAGCAATAAATTGGCCAGCTATTCTTTCGGGGAAAAACTCATCCCGTCGAATGGCGACACTACTGGGGGAAATTCGTGGTTCGACACGGCCGAGGCCACCGCCAAATCGAGCCGCCTCGGCGACGCCCTCAGCGACGCCATCGACCGTCACGGAGGACAATCGATCACCGGCGTGGTCGTCCTCAGCGATGGCGCTTCTAATGAGGGCATCGAGGTGGTCGAGACCGCCCGGCAACTGGGTGATCGATCGATTCCTGTGCACACCATCGGCCTCGGTTTGACCGAGCCCGACGACGTGCGGATCAAGGCCGTGCTGGTCGCCGACACTGTGTTCTACAAGGACAGCGTGCCGGTTCGCGTGCTGCTCGAGTCGCACGGATTCCAGGGGCGCGTGGTCGAGTTGGAGTTGACCGTCAATGGCACGCCGGTGGCTAACAACAAGCTGGTCCTGCGCGGTGAGCAGTCGGTCGAAGAATTATCGTTCGTCCCCGATCAACAGAGCGGACAGGCGCAGCTGGTCGTCACCGCCTCGGTGCTGCCCGGTGATGTGGCGCCAGAAAACAACCGCTACGAGCGCAGCATCTCGATCATCGACGACAAGATAAATGTCCTCTACGTCGAGGCCGAGCCGCGGTGGGAATACCGCTACCTGCGCGCCGTTCTGCTCCGCGACCACCGACTCGAGGTGAAGTTCCTGCAGACCGAGGGCGATCCCGAATTGGCGAGAGCCTCAGAGCAATATCTCGAGGAGTTCCCGGATGAGCCCGCGGAAACCTTCAAATACGATCTGATCATCGTCGGCGACGTGCCGGCCGAATACTTCACGGCGACGCAGCTGGCGAACATCGAGGAACTGGTTTCAAAGCGCGGTGGCTCGTTCCTGATGTTGGCCGGTCGCAAACACGCGCCGTCGAGCTACCGCGACTCGCCGATCGCCAAGCTTCTGCCGGTGAAGATCGGCAGCGGCGGCCACGACCGCATCTCTCCCTCGCTCTACCCGATGCCAACCGAGCGCGGGATGCGCAGCC
>JBLHKE010000157.1:0-12341 GCA_047619485.1 Verrucomicrobiales bacterium
AGAAGGCGGTAGCAACTTCGGAGTGCAACGTTGGCGGAGCCAGGACGGCAGCTACCAGCGCGACCAGTGGATGCGCGATACACAGGTCGACCTCGGCCACGACTCCGCCCGCGGGCGCTACGTTCACCTCTACCTGAACGGGCTCTACTGGGGCGTCTACAATCTCGTCGAGCGTCCGAATAGCTCGTTCCACTCCTCACACTTCGGCGGCGAGGATGAAGATTGGGACGTCATCCACGACCGCGGCGAACTGCAGTCCGGAGACTTCAACACCTGGAATGAGATGTTCGCCCTCGCCGATGCCGGCCTCGCTAGCGACGCCGCCTACATGGCGATTCAGGGGAGAGATCCAGACGGCACCCGCAACCAGTCACGGCCAGCCTACCTCGATCTAGACCACTTCATCGATTACATGCTCTTCCATATCTACGCCGGTGCCGAAGACTGGCCATGCCACAACTACTGGACCGCCCGCCGCCGTGCCCCCGACTCGGAGGGTTTCCGGTTCTACGTCTGGGATCAGGAAATTTCCAACAACTCCCTCGTGCGTGAACGCACCTGGTGCGACGTGCATTTCGAAGTCCTCGAGAGCGATGTTCCCTCCCTCAACTCGCGTAGCGATCTTCGCAAGTCACCCGCCAAACTCTACTACCAGCTCCGCCAGAATGCGCAGTTCCGGGATCGGTTCGCCAACCGTGTGCACCACCTCCTATTCAATGGCGGGCTCCTCAGCCCCGATCAAAGCCACGCCCGATGGATGCGCCGTGCGACCGAGATCGACCAGGCGATCGTCGGTGAGTCAGCGCGCTGGGGGGACTCCCGCCTCTCCGTGCCACACAAGCGCGAGACACGCTGGATCCCTCATCAGGATTGGCTGCGCGACGCCTACTGGCCAGCCAACCACGATCTCGCTGTCGGGCGATTCCGCAACGTCGGACTCTACCCCTCGATCGGAGCTCCAGTGTACAAAGTGGACGGCGCGCCACAGCACGGCGGCATGATCGAACCCCGCGGACGGGTAAGCATCACCAATACGGTGGCGGGATCGGTTACCTACTTCACCACCGACGGTAGCGACCCGCGCCAACAGGACGGAAGCCCCTCTCCCGCCGCGACACTTTACAGTACGCCACTCGTCGTGACCGGAACCCAGAGGCTCCAAACTCGCAGCCTAATTGATGGCGAGTGGAGTGCGCTGGTGAGTGCCCTCTTCACCGTAGACGCCCCCCTGCGCGTCACCGGGATCATGTACCATCCGCAAGGGGACGAGGCGATGGAGTACATCGAACTGATGAACATCTCGGAGCGCGCAGTCGAGATCGCCGGTTACAGATTTGACGGCTCGGTCGAGGGCATCGAGTTCACCTTCCACACGTCCGAAGCGGCGTTGGATGCAGGTGCCCGGATCGTTGTCGTGCGCGACCAGACCGCCTTCGCTCTTCGCTACGGCCTGAGCGAAGCCCGCATCGCGATCGGTGACTACGACTCCAGCGGGATGAAGCTGAGCAACGATGGTGAACAGATCTCGCTGCGAGATCCCGCCGGCGGGTTGATCCAGCAGTTTACTTACAACGACACATCGCCGTGGCCGGAACTCCCCGACGGAGCTGGTCCGAGCCTCGTCCTGATATCCCCCAACTCGGATCCAGACCCCAGCGATCCAGCGAGCTGGCGCGCCAGTTCTCTTGATGGCGGCCGACCTGGAAGCTCCGATTCCACTACCTTCACCGGTGATCCGAATGCCGACCTCGACGGCAACGGGGTTCCCGACTTGGCCGATCACGCCCTAGCAGACGGCGGAGAGTTGGCCAGTCGGATCAGCGGCGACAACATCGTTCTTGAATACACCCGAGAGATCGCAGCCGACGACGTGATCGCAAGCCTTCAGCTCTCGACAGATTTGTCGAACTGGACCGATGGCGCGTCCACCTTCACCCTACAGAGTTCCCAGCACCTCGGGACAGGCGGGCTGCTAGTACGGTTCGAAGCGCCCCTTTCACCCCTACCTGCTCAGCCCACCTTCGCGCGACTGAACTTCCAACTCGTCGAGTAAGTCAGACATGGCATTGAACACACCCCCGTCACCCGCAGAAATTCCTTGGCGTCTTTCTATTTTGCGGCAGCCGTTACCCGGCCTAAGATTTAGAACCCCTACATCCGCATTTGCCCCACTTTTCGCTGATGCCTAAGCCCGCACGAGCCTGAATTCCGCCCCCCCCACGTCAGTCATCTCCCATAACCCCTGATTCATTTCCATGTCCAAATTTCCCTCCATCCTGCTCTTGATGACCACCCTCTCCATGATGGTCATCACCGCGCCCGCCGCCGACCTGACCCTAGGTTCGCGGGTACAAGTCTCGACCAACAACGTCGATTTCAACATTTCTGTATTCCCGGGGAAAGCTGGCTATGAGGGAGACGACGAGACACCGGTGACATCAGGAACCTTCGGCGACGGCACGATCCTAGACTACCGCTTCTTCAGCAGTTCTGGAGCTGTGATCAGCAGCTACGCCGATGGCGGAGCCGGGCTGGTCGGCATGGCCACTTCCCCTTCAGGAAACATCAACGGTTCCGGCGAAAGTTGGTCGGATCTCTGGACCACAAACGACCCGGGGACGGGCTTCAACAATCCCCCTGCGAACTTCCCCACGTCGGTAACCACCTTCGTAAGATCTGCGAACATCACCGGAACGGTCGACATCTCCGGCCTGACTTCAGGAACCTTGTATTTCCCCCATGGCACCTTCGTCAACCAGTGGAATCTCGCCCTGACCATGAGCGGCCCTGGACAGCCGGACGTCTTGGCAAACGATGCCCAGACAAGCAATGGCGCCAGCACGAACTTCGGGTGGATCACCGATTTCAGTTTTGCTGATGCAGCACTCTACGACACGATCAGTTACACCTATACCAACCAGGACAGCGACGGATCCCGCGCGCGCTTTATGGGCGTCATCCTCGAAGGCTCCGCGGTCGCCACAACCCCACCCACGGTCACCAACTCGGGTGCCAGCGACATAGCTCCGGCTTCCGCAACCCTCGGCGGCGAAGTCACCAACACCGGTGGGGCGAACCCGAGCGTTACCATCTACTGGGGCAACAACGATGCTGGCACCACCGCCGGCAGTTGGGACAATGCAATCAATCTGGGGGCGCAGAACGGTGCCTTCTCTTCAGCCATCAGCGGCCTAGCGCCATCCACGATCTATTACTTCCGCTGCTTCGCCAGCAACGGCTCCGGCGAGGACTGGGCGAACTCCACCGCAACCTTCTCCACCGGCGCCCCTCCCAACCCACCGACGGTCGTCAACAACCCTGCCACCGGCATCGGCTTCATCGAGGCCGACCTGAACGGCGCGGTCACCTCGACCGGTGGCGAGACTCCCAACGTGACCATCTTCTACGGCGACAACGATGGCGGCACGATTGCTGGCAACTGGGACGAGGGCGTGAGCATCGGAGCGCAGTCAGACGCGTTCACCAGCGACCTGTTCGGCCTCACCAACAACACCACCTACTTCTACCGCGCCTTCGCGCAAAACTCCGGCGGCTCAGCCTGGGCACCGTCGTCCGAAAGCTTCACCACCAACGCATTCTCGCCACCGGCAGTCAGCAACATCGCCGCTCGCAATATCACTGGCGCCGCCGCCCTGATCGGTGGTGAAGTCACCGCCACTGGCGACGATCCCCCACTCATCACGATCTACTGGGGTGACAACGACGCAGGCACCTCCGCCGGCACCTGGGACAATTCGATCGACCTCGGCGCACAGAGTTCGGATTTCGCCTCGAGCGTCACTGGTCTCAGTTCGCTCACGACCTACCACTTCCGTGCCTTCGCGCAGAATGCGGCAGGTTCGGCATGGGCGGACTCGACCGCCAGCTTCACAACGCTCGAGGTGAGCGAGCTGATCATCAACGAGTTCATGGCGTCGAACAACGGCGGCGCGAGCAACAACCCGAACGGCTGGTACCCGATCGCCAACCAAGTCGCGAGCACAAGCGAGGACTGGATCGAAATCCTCAACACAGGCAACTCGAGCTTGAACCTCGGCGGCTGGTTCCTCTCTGACGATACCACCGACCTGATCAAGTGGAGCTTCCCCGAACCGACCAACCTCGCTGCTGGCGAGTTCCTCATCGTCTACGCCTCTGGCTCCGGCATCCCAGATGCCAACGGCAACCTCCACACCAACTTCAGGCTCGCCTCTGGCGGCGAGTACCTCGCCCTCGTGCGCCCGTCTGAAAGTATCGCTAGCGAATTCGGCCCCGGTGGGAACGACTACCCTTCACAGGACGAGGACATCTCCTACGGCCTCCACCCGAACACTTCTGATGAAGTGTATTTTTCCTCGCCGACACCGGGAGCGATCAACGACAGCAACGGCATCGCCCGCGTTGCCGACACCAACTTTTCCCCCGACCGCGGCTACTACCAGGCGGCGATCGATGTCACCATCACCAGTGCAACTCCCGCCGCGACCATCTACTACACGACCGACGGCACCAGACCGGTCGATACCAATGGCAACCCGCTCGGCAGCGCCGTTGTCTACAGCGCACCGATCGCAGTTGCACAGACGACGACGATCCGGGCAGCCGCCACCAAACCCGGATTCGCGCCGACCAACGTCGATGGCCAGAGCTACATCCTGCTCGATATCGACAACGCAAACTCCGATGGCACCGACACTGCTGGCCTGAACACGCAGTTCATCCAACAGACCCAGCCGGCGGGATGGGGCAACCTCAGCTCGGGCGATTACAACATGGACACCGTGGTTTCAAAGTCGAGCGCTACTGCCACCGACCACACCACGTCCACCGCCCAGACCATGCTGCTAGGCATGCGTGACATCCCGACGATCTCGATTGCGATGGACCGCGCTGACTTCAGCGGCAGCTCCGGCATCTACACCAATTCTGGCAACGGGAGCCTCGAGTATGAGTGTTCCGCTGAGTTCATCCCAGCAAGCGCCGATACGCGCGACGACTGGCAAATCAACTGCGGCATCAAAGTCCAAGGCGGCGCCAGCCGCAACCCGAGTTCCAGCCCGAAGCACTCGATGAACTTCCGCTTCCGCTCTGAGTACGGGGCAGGACGACTGCGCCAGCCGCTGTTCCCCGGATCCGAGGTCGAAGAGTTCAACTCCATCACCCTGCGCGCCGGTTACAACAACTCATGGATCCACCGCGATGCCGGCCAGAGAGGGCGCGGCTCGATGATCCGCGACCAGTGGATGCGCGAATCGATGCTCGACATGGGTAGCCCAGCCGCCGGCCACGGATTTATGGTCCACGTCTTCGTCAACGGCCTCTACTGGGGCGTGCACAACCTTTGCGAGCGCCCCGAGGCATCGCACTACGCAGCCTACAACGGCGGCGACGACAGCCTGCTGGATGCGCGCAACGGTAGCTCGATCGTCGATGGCAACAACACCGCGTGGAGCGCGATCGCAGGCGTCGTCAACGGCGGTGACTGGACAAAAATTCAGGGCGTGATCGATATCGACCAGTACATCGACTACCAGATCATCAACCGCTACGGCGGCAATGCCGACCTGAAATCTGGCGGCAATTGGCGCGCGGCTGGTGGCGGACCATTCACTTCCGGCCAGCCAGAACAGATGGCTCCTTGGCAACTCTACTCGTGGGATGGCGAGCGAAGCTTGGAAAGCCAGACCGCCAACAACTCTCCCCTCGACCCGATGGGCGTCCGCGGCACCCTCGAGGGCAATCCCGAATACGGGATACGATTCGCCGATCGCCTGCAGAAGCACTTCTTCAATGGTGGCGCCCTCACCGCCGAGGCAACTAAGGCGCGCTGGATGAAATACGTCAATGATCTCGACCGCGCCATCATCGCCGAGTCCGCCCGCTGGGGCGATCACCGCGGCACCCGCTACACCCGCGACAACCAATGGCTCACCGAACAGGATCGTCTCTGCAATAGCTACTTCCCATCGCGCAGCGCCACCGTTCTATCGAACTACGGATCACTCTTCCCCGCAACTGGCGCCCCTGAATTTCTGGTCGACGGCACGCCGCAAAACGGCGGCATCCTCCCGGTCGGCGGCACCCTGCAACTAACCGGCGATTCCGGGACGATCTACTACACGATCGACGGCAGCGACCCGCGCCTCGAAGGCGGCGGCATCAACCCGAACACCAGCTTCATCGGTGCCGGTAACACTCAGACCTCGTTCATCACCCTCGAGGAGACAGGTTGGAATTTCCTCGATACAGGCGTCGCCCAGAGCGGCAGCGACATCGTCGTCGGCAACGCCTCCTACAACTCGAGCGATTGGAAGCACCCCAATTACAACGACAGCACCTGGCAGAGCGGTCAAGCCCTGCTCGGCTACGGTGACATCTCCGGGCGCACCATTAACCAGCCGCTTAACTTCCAGACGCCACGCCTCCCAACCATCTACCTGCGCAAGCCCTTCCAGGTCACAGACGCCAACACCTTCACCTCAATCAATACAAGCCTCATCCGCGACGACGGCGCGATCATCTACCTCAACGGTCGCGAGATCGGGCGTAGCAACATGGAAGTTGGAAGCCAGCAATACGATGACTTCGCCACCAACTCGACCTCCAATGAAGGCGGTCTCGTCAGTCTTGGCGCCTCTAACGTCACTCCCGGCGACCTCATCGAGGGCACCAACGTGCTCGCCATCGAACTCCACCAGAGTAGCGGCGGCAGCAGCGATACCGGCATCGACGCCCAGCTGTCCGGGAACGCCCCCTCCGGAGGTGGCGACAGCTCGACCGTCCCCCTCACAACAAGCACCTACATTCGCGCCCGTATCTTAGACAACGGCGTGTGGTCGCCGATCTCCGAGAGCCAATTCATCGTCGCCCCGATTGCAGATGCCTCGAACATCGTCGTCTCCGAGATCATGTACAACCCGGCGGGTCAGTCCGAAGACACCGAGTGGATCGAACTAATGAACATCTCGGCGGACACGATTGACCTGACCGACCTGCGCTTCACTGGCATCGACTACACCTTCCCGCTCGGCACCACCCTCGCCCCCGGCGCACACATCGTCGTCGTGAAGAGTCAGGCAGCCTTCGCTGCCGCCTACGACACCGCCGGCATCAACATAGCCCCCGGCGATTTTTCCACCACCAGCCTCGACAACACCGGCGAGCAACTCGCCCTCATCGACGCCACCGGCACCGACGCGCAACGGTTTACCTACAACGACAAAATCCCGTGGCCAACTGCCCCAGACGGAGACGGTTACTCCCTCGTCCTGATCGCGCCAGAGTCGTCACCTGATCACACCATCCCGACCAATTGGCGCTCTAGCGTTTCCCCCAACGGTAGTCCAAGCACCTCCGATGCAGTCCCATTCACTGGTGACCCAGATCTCGACGACGACGGTGATGGGCTCTCAGCATTCCTCGAACACGCACTGGGTTCGATCGCAGGGGATGCGGGTAGTAGCCCGGAATCCTATCTCCAGGTCGGATCAGCTCCGTTCGATAACGGCAGCGGAGGAATCGACGATTATCTGACCATCGCCTTCCGTCGTAACCTCGCTGCAGACGACGTCGTCTACGAGGTGCAGATCGCCACCGATCTCGATACCTGGAGCGACTTGGGAACGGTTCTGGTATCGACCACTCTCAATGGCGACGGCACGGAGCGGATGGCTTTCCGCAGCACCACCCCGATCGCCAGCCTCCACCGCGAGTTCATCCGCCTCAAAGTGAGCAGCCGGTAGGCAAGGCAAAACCTACCCAGTTCCGGACAGGTTAACGGCACCGACAAGCGTTGCGCTCGACGCCAGAGCTCCGATGCTGAGATACGCACTTTGCCCGAGCCGAACCTCACTGGATCGCTTTGTCATCACCATGGCTTCCGACCGACGCGGTGAAGTCAACCATCCAACGATCGAGAATTCTTGCCGTGGGGCTCTGTGAGGGCTCCACGTGCGAGCGCCGCAGCAACCCTTTGTGAGGAGGGGTCGTTGCGGCAACTCGTCCGCTCACCATTTGGTGAGATTTGTTCTCATCGAGGACATTCTTGGTCACCGAGCAATCACTCAAATCTACCAATCATCACCCATGCAAACACTCCAAAGAAAAATCCTGACGGCACTCGCCATCACCTCCTTCGCATCACTCACCCTGACGGTCGCCGACGCACGCACATGGACGAGCAAAGATGGCAGCAAGACCTTCGACGCCGAGTTCGAATCTTATAACGCGGCGAACGGCGTGGTCTCTGTCATCTTGCCGAACGGGAAGATCCAGAAATTCAAAATCGAAGTGCTCTCTGCTGAAGACATCACCTTCCTAAAAACCGCGAGCGCGAAACCGTCCTCAAGCGAGGTCAAGGAACTCCCAGATGAACTTCCTGATCCAGACGGCGACGAGGCAGACATGAGCAAGCCGGTAAAGGTGTTCATCCTCATGGGTCAGTCGAACATGCTCGGTTTCGGCAAGGTTGCCGGCGACAAAGCCGGGACAGTAGAGGCGGCGACGAAAGAGGGAAAGTATTCTTACCTCTTGGATGACGACGGCGCCTGGACGACACGCAAGGACGTTCGCAACGTGCGCGTGATGAACTTCAAAGATTACAAGAACGATTGGCTGACCGCCGCCAGCACCAAAACCGTCGGCCCCGAGATCGGCTTCGGTTACATCATGGGCGAGATTTTCGACGAGCCGGTGATGATCCTGAAATCCTGTATTGGCAACCGCAGCCTCGGTTGGGATCTCCTGCCTCCAGGCAGCGAACAGTTCGAGGAAGACGGCATGGTCTACGCCGGCTACAAGGATAGCCCCGACAAATGGGCGAAGGGCACCGAACCGAAAAGAATCGGATGGTATGCTGGCAAGCAATACGATGACGATATCGGCAGCGCCAAAAAAGTACTCGAAAACCTCGAAATCTATTACCCCGGGGCGAAGGGATACGAGATCGCGGGCTTCGTCTTCTGGCAGGGAGACAAGGATCGCTACAACCCCGTCCACGCGGCTCGCTACGAACAGAACTTGGTGCGCCTCATCAAGGCACTGCGCAGTGAGTTCGAAGCGCCTGAAGCGAAGTTCGTCTGCGCCACCCTCGGCCAGACCAAAGAAGGTGCCTCGGGCAGCGAGGGAAAAATCCTCGAGGCACAGATGGCCGTCGACGGCGAGAGTGGCAAATACGACGATTTCAAAGGCAATGTCGCCAGTGTCTATTCCCATCCGCACTCCAAAGGAGGATCCTCCAACGCGCACTACAGCGGCAACGGCGAAACCTACATGAATATCGGTGAAGCCCTCGGCCGCGCCATGGCCAAATTGTTCGGCAGCAACTGATCATCAGGACGTGAATGTACGGCACCGGTAGCCGAGTTCGGCAGAGTTTGGCTACCCATAGCTGCGTCCCGATCGGTCATTTCCGACAGCTTTTAAGGGCTACGCTGCGATCCGACTCAATCTAACGGCAATGGGCAGGAGTCCCCGTTTTACACTCCGAACAAGAACCCGGAGAAAAAGCGCCGAACTTCGGATCCTGCCCATAAAGGGGAAGGTTCCCAGAGATTCCCTTGGTAAAATCCCCCCGCCAGCAGGAGTATTCAAACAGTAATGCCCAACCGTCTGAACAACAGCCCCGTCGTCGCCACGCTTCTGTGGATGATTTTGGCTGGTGCGACAGCCACTGCCAGCATCCCTCCCCGGGCGGCCGTCATCCTCGAGCGCTACTGCTACTCGTGTCACGATGAGGACACCCAGAAGGGCGAGATCCGCCTCGACATCCTCGAGAGCCAACCCCTCGATGCCCACCTCGACCTGCTCAACCGGATGCAGGAACAGCTATTCCTCGGCGAGATGCCCCCGGAGGCGAAAAAGAAACAACCGACCGAGGGCGAGCGTGAGGTTTTGGCGAATTGGATCTCGGGCGAACTCAAGAAGCGCAATGCATCCCAGCTGGAAGACAAGTTGCGCTATCCCAGCTACGGCAACTACGTCGATCACGACAAGCTGTTTAGCGGCGAACTCAAAGACAAGGCCTACTCCCCGGCGAGGCGCTGGCTGGTGAGCCCGCAAATTTTCATCGAGCGAGTTGCAGACGTGTTCAAACTCGAGGCGCGTGGCCGCAGCCCGAAATTCTACGGGGTGACCAACCCCATCATCCTGCCCGAGCGATCCGGGATCCGCTACTACGACAACACCGCCCTCGATGGCGGGCACCTGCTGGTGATGCTCACCAACGCAGAGTGGATTTCCACCAAGCAAATCCGCGCCGCGCGGGTCAAAAACGGCGAGATCGGAGCGGATGAATTCCCAAACTCCAAAGATAAGTGGTATCCCAACCAGACCCCGCAAGCCTTCGAGACGATCATCTTGAAGACTTCCAAGCCGACGGACGACGAGATCGTAGCGGCGATCCAAACCCAGTTCGACTGCGTGCTGCAGCGCGAGGCCAACAGCACCGAGCTAGAGGAATATTTTGAACTGACACGCTCCGCCATCGATCTTGGCGGCAATACGGAAGGCCTGCGCCAGATGTTGATCTCGGTGCTATTGGAGTCGGAGTTCCTCTACCGCCTAGAGTTCGGTGCCGGGGAGGTAGATGCGCACGGCAGGAAGAAACTCTCCCCCCGCGAGGCGAGCTACGCGATCGCCTATGCTATCTCCGATCAATCTCCAGATGCCCAATTGGTCGCCGCAGCGCGAGAAGGACGACTAGAGACGAAAGCGGATTTCAGAAGGGAAGTCCTGCGGATGTTGGACGACAAGCAATCGTTCTATGCCGAAGGAGCGCCGACCGTCAACAGCTTGCATCTCAGGTCGCACAAGGTGACCCACCCGAAGATCAATCGCTTCTTCCGCGAGTTTTTTGGATACGCGAACAGCATGAAGGTTTTCAAAGACACCGCGCGCAGCGGTGGTTTTTTTGCCAACCCGGACAGGGGCTTTACGGGGACGGCCGGGGCAGTCACCGACGAGGCGGACAAGGTAGTCGACTATGTCCTCCGGCAAGACAAAGACGTCTTCGCGCAACTGCTCACAACCGATTCCTATTTTGTCCTCCACCGTTACGACAACGAGCGCGGGGCTGAGATTGTCGACAGCTGGAAACAAGCTTACGAGAGCTTGAAAAACAGTGGTTGGGAGAATGATCCATCCGCCTTCATTTTGGACAATTTCGAGAAATACCGGGAGGCCTTCAAGCGCATCAAAATCACCAAGCTCGATGGCAGAAATAATGTGCGTGAATTGAAGAGATACATGGAGTATTTCGATCACACTTTCGGCCGAGGAATCACACCGTTCACCTACCCTTGGTTTTTCCATGGCGGGCAGAAGTTCGGCTACTCCGAGATCTATAGTCTACCCAAAATACCTGGAGCAGGCCCCATCGGAGGCAACGGGGTCTATCGAGATAAGGAAAACTGGGACTACCCTTTGGTACAGCCGTTCAGGGTTCAAAACCGCAAAGGCATCCTGACGCACCCGGCGTGGCTGGTCGCGCATTCGCAAAATACTGAGACTGACCCGGTCAAACGAGGGCGCTGGATCCGCGAGAAGCTACTCGCTGGTCGCGTGCCCAACGTCCCAATCACGGTCGATGCGCAGATCCCAGAAGACCACCATAAGACCCTACGCGAAAGACTGCAGATGGTGACTGGAGCAGAGCAGTGTTGGAAGTGCCACCGGCAGATGAACCCGCTCGGCCTGCCCTTCGAGATCTTCGATGATTTCGGCCGCCACCGCCTCGCGGAGGAACTCGAACACCCAGACAATTTGATCTCCAAGGGGAATGGCAAGAGCTCGGCCAATACCTACAGAACCAAGCCGGTCGATGCGATCGGCGCCCTCACTGGAACTGGCGATCCAGCGCTGGATGGCGAGGTGGCCGACGCCTTCGACCTGATCGACCGGCTAGCCAAATCCGAACGCGTCCGTCAGTCGATCATCCGCCACGCCTTCCGCTACTTCATGGGGCGCAACGAGATGCTCTCCGACTCACAGACACTCATCGATGCGGAGGCGGCCTACGTCGAAAATGACGGCAGTTTCAAGGCGGTGGTCGTATCGCTTTTAACTTCAGATTCATTCATCTATCGCAAAAGAACAGCAACCACGAATGGACACCAATGAACACGAGTGGCATTGGATCCAAAACATTCGTGTCAATTAGTTAAGAACATCTTGCCCATGCACAACCGACGAAACTTCCTAAAAAACTCCCTCCTGAGCGCTGGCGCGATGGGGTTGGCACCAGGCTTATTTGCCAAACCGACGGCAGGCAAACCACCGACACGCTTCATCTTCATGCACAAGGGCAATGGCTTGTTCCCCAGCGCCTTAGTGCCGACCACGCT
>JBLHKE010000158.1:0-12308 GCA_047619485.1 Verrucomicrobiales bacterium
GTAGGCAGATTCACCGATTCACAACTCAAACGGCTTGCGATGTGCGGCAAGAGGATCGGGCACAAAGTGCTCGCAGGAATCGCAGGCATCGCAGGCATCGCAGGCATCGCAGGCATCGCAGGCATCGCAGGCATCGCAGGCATCGCAGGCATCGCAGGCATCGCAGGCATCGTAACGCCAAACACGGTCCTGCGCTGGTATCGACAGCTGATAGCAAAGAAATATGACGGGAACTCACGCGCAGAGGTCGGGGTAGGCCACAGACCCCCACACCAGATCGCAAAACTCGGATCCACGACAGCCCCGATTGATTGGAATTTCCTGCTCCTCGCCAGCGAACCGCCGAATGATCGCAGCGAGTCGGAAATCTACCCGAGCCGGTTACGGCATCTCCATCTTAAACAGACCCGACTTGTTACGGTTCAGCGACAGGTTCAGCAGGATCTCGCCACTGTCGTTGATCACCTTGCCGTAGCCGCCAGTGCCCCCGCCGGGGTTGGATTGCGTGTCTAGCCTGATGTTGTTCACCACGTGCTCGAGCCCGTCGATGTCGAACTTGTCGCCACGACGTATCACCAGCACTGGGGCGACATCTGAGGCGTCACGCGCCAACCACACGCCGTCGCGCACCCTCGAAGTATTGTCGCCGATACCCGAGACCATCGTCGCCAAGTAGGCGATCCCGCCCACCTGGTTGCAATCGTATCCGAGCAGGATCCCGTGGATGGAGCCGTCGGTGCTCAGTGCCACCTGGCTCTCGCGCGCTACCAGGTGCAAGTCGCCGCTGCCAGCGCTCCAGCGCCAAATGCTCCCGTCGTTGGTGGAGTTCACCGCGGGGGCAGCGGTGGCGTTTTTCAGGTAGGCGAAGAAGAACACGCTGCCGTCGTCGCAGGCAGAAATCGTCTTGAACCGTGCGAAGGCGGTGATTTGGTTAGGCAGGCAAGGCGCGACTGAGCCCTCGCGCGCGATCGCGCGGACAGTGGTGCCATCGCTCCACCAGATACCCTCATTGTTCGATGTCGAGATCCCGGTGCCTTTGACATTGCTGCGGAATACCACCTCGCCGGCACTGTTCACTGATTCGCCCAGGAACGAGCCGAAGGTGACCCCAGCCTCGCCAGGTGCGGCGTCACCCTCGCGGGCAGCCACGTCGAATGGGTCACCCACCGGGCCGGCAAAGATCGCGGTGTTGTCGCTGGAGTCGAAGCCGGCGGTCTCGACCAGATAGCTGGTGAAGGAGATCTGATTATTGTCGGCGCTGGATACCACTCGCGAGAAGATCTGGCTGTGGTTGGTCACGGGGATAGGCGAGGCGTCACCCTCACGTGCCAGCAGGGTGCTGTTGCCGGAGGTGGCGGTGCGCCACAGGCCGGTGTCGTTGGCCGAGGTGATGCCGCCCACGCCGCTCTTCAGGTTCGATACGGTGAGCAGGTCGCCGCCGCTGGTGAGAGCTGGCTTGCGCAGCAGGCGGAACTCGCCGGCCACCGTGCCCGGCGCAATGAGGGTAGCGTTGGCCGCGTTGTGCACCAGTGCGCCGTTGTCGAGGAAGTGCCCGTCGCCGAGGCTGGTCTCGGAATGGAAGCCGGCAGAGCCGCCGTTGTTGAGTGTGATGTCAGAGAACGCCCCGTAGTTCGCGCCCCCTGGCGCGGAGATATTGCGCACTGCGAGTGGGACGTCGATGCCGCCGCTACGAAGGAAGACCGCGTGGTTGTTGACCCCGGCGTCCGAGAGGCTGGCCGAGTATAGGATGTCGCCGGCGTTGTTGATTGCCCCGCCGTAGTGAACCAGCAGGGTCGATCCGGCTGGAACGCCCATGGAGCCGCCGCTGGAGACCGGTGCGAGGTCGTCGCGCAGTGTGGCGAGTTCTAGCACCCGCGTCCCGGCGGTCGGCTGAATCTCGATGACGTGTACGGAGAAGGTCTCGACCGTGTCGTTGCCGCTGGCGTCGGCAGCAGTGCAGGTGACCAGCGTGCTGCCGATCGGGAAAGCGAAGCTGTCGTTCGGCACGCACACTAAAGTTGGCATCGGGTCGACCTTGTCCCACGCGGTCACTGCACCGAAGTTGGCGCTGGCGGTGCCGCCGGCTGGCGCGTTGAGGAAGATGTCCTTGGTGCCGCTGATCACCGGGCCGACGTCGTCGGTTACAGTCACCATGAAAGTGTCGCTGATGGTCAAGCCGCCGGTATCCTCCACCTGCACGGTGATATCGGCGGTGCCGATGAGCGTGCATGGGGTGTCGAGCGTGAGGATGCCGTCCGACGAGCTGATAGGATCCGTCTGGATGAGTGTCCCATTGGTGTTGATCGTCACCGTGTAGTTCTGCTCGTCGTCATCATTGTCGACGTCTTCGAAGAACGGGAAAAGCGGTAAGTCGAGGGTCGGGCTGCTGGTGAAGATCTCCTGGTTCGGGATCGGTGAGGTCAGCGTCGGCGCGTCGTTGACGCCGCTGACCGTCATGGTGACGGTTGCTGTATCGGTGCCGAGACTGACGGGAGGGAAGGTCAGTCCACCGAACCCGTTGGTTACAGGTTGGCCTGGGAATGCCTGGCTCGCAAAGACGCCGCCGGGATTGCCGGTATCATCATCGGCCAGTAGTGATACGGTAAAGTCTTGCAGGCGATCCTGGCAGCAGCCGTCGTTGCGCTGGTGGACGCGCACGGTCTCGACAAGCTGGTGCGAGCCGAGGTCGATGATGACGAAGTTGCCGACTCCGTCGCTCGACCAGGTGCCGCCGGCGGTATTTTCCGTACCGTTGATGATCGTGGTGGTGTCGGCGCCGTGTGGCTGGTTCGTCGTCTGCGAGTGCACAGTGGCGCCGTTGGCGAGTGTCGCCAGATCAGTGCCCGGGTTCAGCGATCCGTTTCCGCCGGCGTTGTCAACGGAAGGAGTTACCCCAGGCGCGAACACCTCGATTTCACCGATGTCCATCCGGCGGGAAGCACCGCCATTGTTCTGTACCATCACAAAGCGTGCGGGTGGAACATTGGTGATCGTGTACTCGAAGGTGTCGGTCGCAGTTTCGCCAACGTTCAGGTAATCGAACATGCCGTTCGGGTCGTAGGTGAAACCGCCGTTGCCCGCAGGGTTTCCTGTCGGAATGGTCACAGTGCCCATGGTGCCGGTGGTCTCGACTGAGGAGACGAAGAAATTGCCGTCAACATCGGTGTCATTGGTCGCGGTCAGCGCCGCCGGAGGTAAGGTGACGCGGATGTAAACTTCTGTGTAAGGGATCGCGTGTTACTCGTTGCCGTTTTCCCAGAAATACGAGGTGCCGTTGTTGGCGCCAGTGGTGACGTTGCCACCGAAGGAAAATCCCTGCTGGCTCACGTGCCCGCCCCATGCCCAGGTGAAGATGCGATCACCGTCGTTGCCGCCGATTTCACTATCACGGGTGTTCCTACCCGTGAAAGTGCCTGTTTGCGCTCCGGCTAAGCCCGCCGGCGCGTTCACGTAGGTCGATGTGACTCCATACTGGTTGTCGTCAAGATTCCACGAGAACCGGTCTCCCTTGCCGTTGAAGTTGTTCCAGATCACCTCCTGGTAATCGCCGGTTCCGGCGTTGTCTCCAGCCCTGAGCAAGCGGATCTCGACGTCTTTCATGTCTGCCCCGAGAGAATCTAATAGATCGCGCACGATGTTGTCGCGGAAGTGGGCAGGGGCGAAGCCCGCCGGCGTGCGGAGATTGCCTTTAACGTCAGCAGGGCTCTGCTGCCCGGTCGCATTATCATTGTCGAACAACCATCCTTCGCGCCCGCGGCCTATCAATAGCCAGCCATTGGTGCCATCGTGATCCACATGGGCGTCGAAAGTTTCGCCATCGGCGGTGATGGAGTAATCCCCGGTGGTCAGCGTATCCAGCTGCAACAGGTTGTCGATCGAGTCGGGGATAAAGGGTGAATCTTCATCGGTCGTGTAGTCATCATCATTGGCGACCAGCGGATCATCGATGCCTGACACCCTGATTGTTACGGTTGCGGTCTCGCCGAAGTATTTATCGTTGAGGTAGGCTTCGACGGCCAGGCGCTCTGCGTCACTCAAGAGCCGGTCGTAGAGGATCACCTCAGCCACCTCGCATTTTGAAAATTCGCTACTCACGTTCCAACCGCCAAGCGCCAGGCGGTCGGGCGCGTAGTTGTTAAAGTTGTCGTTGCCACCCCGTCCGGTGATGTTGCCGTTGCCAGACGTGGTCTGCGTCTGGAGTTGGCCATTGCGATAGAACAGGCCTTGCTGATCTGCTGGGGCTCCGTCCAGTAGGCCGCTGTGCACGACCCAATCATTACCGCCGATGGCTGGGGCATCGAGATGGACTCACCCGTCGGTGTACCAGCGGTTCGTCTGGCCACCGTGGAACCCGAATAACCAGTTGTGACCGCTATCGACGCTGATGACACGACCTCCAGCTCCGCCGGTGTAGCGGGCGACAGTGATAAGGCTGTAGCTGCCATCGGTGTTGGTGATGTGCGTCCTCAAATCGTCGCTCAACGAGATTTGATCATTGCCGTCGAATCCGATAACCGGCCCCCCGCCGAGGCCATTTGGTACGTAGGATGGATCGCCCTCGACGACATCCGCATTGTGCCCGTTTCCGGATTTGTCCCGCCAGTTAGTGATTATTGCTCCCGGGGCGATGAAGTCGGGGTTGCCATCCGCGTCGATATTTCTGGCATCGAGCCAGAGTTCGAAATCCGCGGTGACCCCGCCCAACGCGGGGGCAGCGCCAGATTTGATGGCGTAGGTGAAGGTGTCGGTGATGGATTGCCCATCGATGAGTTCTTGGAACACAGGTGTTCCGGTTGGATCGTAGGAGAAATTACCATTGGGGGCGATGGTGATGCTTGCCCCGTTGGCGCTAGTGGAGGAGAAGTTGGTTACTGTTAACGCGTTTCCTAGGTCATTAGCGACCAGCGAGGCGCCGCTCACCGGATCGACCCCGGTGAGGATAGAATCCTCGTCGGTGGCACCGGTGTCGTCGATGGCAGCGGGCATGTCGATCACGCGAAATTGATCCTGGAGAAGCCCTAGGACCTGTTCGTCATGCACGAGAATAGTGGCTGCCGCATCTCTAAAAATTTGCAACTAAATGTCGGCTGTCCGATTCTGGCCGCAGCATCCGTCACGCGCGTGTATGATGACTTGGGAAATATCTGTGACAGAACCCAAGTCTACTTGCCAAGTCTGGCCCCTCCCGCCAGGTCCAGCGTATGATGGAAGTTTCCGAGGTCACCGTCAATCGCAAGACCTGGCCCGAAGCTAGACAACTGACTCGACTGGGAAGCGGTTCCCGCTAAAGCAACGTTGTTTAGTGTGGTATCCTCGATAACCAAAACTTCGGCCAACTGCAATGGATTTGAAGAAGTAGTCTTGTTCTGAACGATCCTGACTACCTGTCCTTGAAGCGGCGCCGACTGGGCGATGCTGATAATCGTAAGAGAGAAAAGTGTGGTGAGACTGAGCGCTATGGTTCGAGGAATCATCAGATCAAATCTGATATAAATGGGAATAAACTAAAGATTAAAGTAGCGAGGTTGTTAGCGAAGGATAAAACCGATGTTCCATCAGGGTCGCTCCACTTCGAGGATAGCTGATTCTAGGCGCGACATAAGCTCGGGGGTGGTGGCCCAGAGGCGCTGCCGGTGCATTGGAAGACGCTATCGACAGGGCAATAAGTGTCGGACGACGTATTACTTACTGAGGAACGTCTCGCTCTCTACCACCAGGTGCACCAGATCGCGCAGCCTGTGTCCGCCCTTGGCGAGTTCTGCGACGATCCGATCGATCTCGCCGCGATCCGGCGCTTCGAGTTTTCGACCAGTGGCATAGGTCAGCATCTTTTCGGTCAGGCAGCGGACGATCAGAGGTTGGCGCTCTTTCAGCATCTGTTTGAACGCGACGATATCGTCGATCCGATCTCCGTTCGCCATGGTCGCGGAGGTGTCGATCAGATCTTTGCCGCGTTTGTACTTGTCACGCCAGCGGCCGACGACATCGAAGTTTTCGAAAGCGAAGCCCATCGGATCGATCTTGGCGTGGCAGCTGAAGCAGGCCTCGTTCTTGCGATGCAACTCTAGTCGCTCTCGGATCGTCGTGGCTTCACGTGTATCGGTCGGTAGCGGTTCGACATCCGGGGGAGGTGGAGGAGGTGGTGTGCCGAGCACGTTTTCCAAAACCCACGTCCCGCGGATTACCGGCGAGGTGTCGACGCCGTTCGCGGTGGCGGCCATGATGCCCGGTTGGGTGAAAATCCCACCGAGCCGAGGGTCATCCAGCTTCACCTTGCGCAAGCGCGCACCGCGGATGTCCTCGCGCCGGTAGATCCACTTGCCGAGCACTTGGTTCATGTAAGTGTAGTCGGAATCGATGAACTCCTCGATCTTGCCGTTGCTCCCGAGGATCTCCTCGAAATACCTCGTCACCTGCCTCAGCAACATCGGCTCGACCTTGAGGTTTTTGTAAAACTGGAAGTCCCCGCCGGACGGGGGCATCTTGCCAAGCTTGTCGAGGCGCAACCACGCTGATGGGAAGTGACGGATGAACGCCGCCGCTTTGGGATCTTTCAACATCCGCTCCACCTGTCGATCGAGCTCTACCGGGCCACTCAACTTTCCAGCACGGGCCAGTTCGAACAGGGTATCATCAGGCATCGACGACCACAGAAAGTAGCTCAAACGTGAAGCGATGGCGAAGTCGTCGAGGCGCCCTGGTTTCTCCTTCAAGTAGAGAAATTGTGGCGAGCAGAGCATGGCCGCATAGCCGTCCAGCATCGCTCGGATGAACGGCGGGAGTGCATCATCACTGCGTTTCTGTTGGTTGTTAGAGCTGCCACGTAAACTGTCGGCTGAGAGCTGAGCATACACCGATCCCGGCTCACTCCACCCCGCGCGGAAGCTGTTGGGCGCCCCGTAGGCGAGGTATTCAACGCGGATCGAATGTTCGCCCGCCTCGAGTTGCAGCTTGGCCTTCTTCAGCTCGGCACCGTGCAGGCCGTCGTGCTCCAAGACTTTTTTGCCATCGATCAAGATTCGCGCACCATCGTCAGATGCCATCTCAAAGAGGAATTCGCCGGCGCGTGGGGCATCGAGTTTTCCCTCGAACACAATGCCGTAGTATTCCTTGCGCTTCGCAGCACGAATGTCGATTAGGCCTTTCGGCAGTTTTCCCCCGACGACAGGTTCGAGTGTGTCGAACTCCGGCAAGTTGTTCCACTTCCCCTCGTAGACACGGTAGCTCAGATCGGTGATGCCGCCGGGCATCCTGACCACCGGTTCCACCTGTTGCTGCAGCACGAGCTGTATATACGGCTCAAGTTCGTTCACCTCCACCGGGCGGCGGAATGCGCGTTGCGCAAAGCGGGCCATCAGTTGGCGGATCTCCTTTTCGCTACCGGATCCGCTACCGTAAAGCTCCGTGTGGCTGCGCGGCGGCCAGGTATCTATGAGCGGTTCCACACTCAGGCTGTGGACGCGTAAATGTGGCCCCGGGTAGCCGCCCTCAAACAGGACTTTCGCCATGTCCCGTGGCCACTGGTCATGGGCTTCCTTGTTGGTCTTCTTCTCGGGTCGCGGCGTGAAATTTTCGGGCTGATATTTCTCCACCACCTTCTCAGCCCGAAACGCCCGGTCGGTCGGTCCGTTCTCCCAGCCAATCCACGGTGTCCAAGTCTTATCCATCCAAACCTCATAGCTGAACTTCTTCTTCGCACCATTGGCGGGCAGCGACCACAGTGCTAGCGGCGTCGACGTCACCCCGGCGATGCCGCCGTTTTTTGCATCGGCGATATTGAGACAGAGTTGGAAGGGGTCTCCTGCGTCGAGTTCGATCATCTCGGCCCAAGGATGTTGCGCGTTGTGGGCGGATATTTCGAGGGTAATCCGGTAGCGTGCCGAAACCCCGACACCGCCGCGTAATTCAAACGGCGCAAGTCGGCCAAAGCGCTCGTAGCCGCGCATGAGCATCTCGTAGTCCGAGTGCAACTCCCGTGACACCGCCTGGATCACATCCTCACCCTGCTGTTGTTTGCTCCCCTTGAGCAGGTGACCAGAAAAATTTCGCGTCTCCACTGCGGGTTTCGGTTCGAGATGCGTCGCCTGCGCCAGCGTCTCTTCCACGGCGCCTAGGGTCAGCTTGAGGAGGAAATCAGACATCACCAACCGATCACCCAGATTGAAGAATCCCTCGTCCTCCTCGTCTTCCGGAAAGAAGCGTAGCGGATCACTGCCAGTGCGCTCCACGCTGCCGTTGCCGTTGTTGTCGATCAGCCGCGATCCAGCAGAATCTGGCCGGTAATCGGCGCCATTAAGGTAGAGCAGGTCGCGCAAGCTGTTGCGCAACTCGTGGCGGTTGAGCCGTCGTAGCACCGTATGCCCACCGGTACTGCGCGCCTGCGCGTAGGCCTCTGCGAGCTTGCTTGTTAGGGTTTTGACGACCGGCGCGACCTCTTCCTTGGACGGCTGCTGCGCCTTCTTCGGAGGCATCTCTCCAAGGTTCAGTTGGTCGAGAACATTCTGCCAGATTTCCAAATTCTCGTGCTTTGCCAGATCATTGCCCAGAGTATCGAGTCGAATCTCTCCCTTCTGTTTCTCAGCGCCATGGCACTCGAAGCAATGTTGTTTTAAAAACGGCCGGAGCTCGATGAGCGACTCGTCTGCTTCCCCCGATACAGCCAAGAGCCACAAGACCATGAGCGGCAGAAATTGCCTCTTCCGAATTCCACTCATGATCTAAGCCGTCTTCCAGTCCAGTCCAGTGAGGCTGCTGGTACTCGAACCGAAACGATCGATCTCGAGCCCGGAGTTCTGCAGGATCGATAACAACAGATTCGCCGCCGGCACGCGTTGACCATCGGGCTCGGGATAGACTTTGTGCTCCCCATGTTTGAATCCACCACCCGCGAGCACCAGTGGTAGATTCTTGGTCTGATGCGTTCCCGCCGCCATGCCGCAGCCATACAAGATCGAGGTGTGATCGAATAGCGTGCCGCCATTGATCGGGTCCCGCTGTGCTTTGAGCAGATCAATCAGGTGCGACATCATCGCAATCTGGAATCCCTCGATCTTTTTAAGAGCGGCGACCGGTTCGTCGCGCTCGCCATGGTGGGAAAATCCGTGGTAGCCGCCGTTCAGCCCAAAGTCGCCGTTCGCGAACCCGCTACTGCAAGTGATCGCACGCGTCGAGTCAGTCTGCAGCGCCAGCGCGATGATCTCGATCATCGCCTTGAGTTGCTCCTCCGTGCCGTTGCCAGGGTTCGGTTCGGGGACGTCGGTCTTCGGCTTCGGGCGATCGAGCCACGGCTCCTGCTGCACGATTTTCTTTTCCAGCGTGCGCACCGAATCGAGGTATTCCTCTAGCTTCTCCTGATCCTGCTTGCCGAGCTCTTTGTTGAGCGACTTCGCCTGATCGAGCACCACGTCGAGAATGCTGTTGTGCCGTTTGAACTGCTCCGCCTGGCTGGCTTTTTTCTCCGCCGTATCCTCGAAGAACATTGCCCGATAGGCAGCTTTCAGATCGATGTTCGGCACCTGCACGCCGGTGCGCGTAAAACTCAGTAGGTTGCGCTCGCGGCACCCGAGCGTCATCGAGCGGAACCGCGTCGCCGCGCCGTGGTGTTCCGCGAGCTTCTGGTCTAGGCTGATGTTCCCTTCAGGAAAATTGTGCGCGAGGATCGGACGGACACCGCTCAGAAAGACCGGAACCCCCTGGTGACCGCCGGTGAACCCGTGGTCGAGATTTGAGAACACCGTGAAATCCTTGCGGTGCTTCTCCAGCGCCTTTAATGTTCCGGGCATTTCGTAATCAGTCCCAGCCTGACCCTGGTCGGGGAAGAACCCCTTTTGGTAAACGCCGTAGTTGTTCGACAGACAGACGAATCGTTTCACCGACGTCTGCGTTTGAGCTGCGCGCCCTACCGGAGCCATGGCTTCGAGCATCGGCAGCGCGATCGCGACGCCAGCGCCTTTTAAAAAATGTCTGCGGTCGAGTGGAGATCTCATGAGGAAATCGTAAACCTAACCATCTTATCATCAACGGGAAAAATGCCGCTGGCGCCACCGATGAATCTAGGTCAGCGACCCCCCGCCATCCCTACCCCGCCCTATGAAGGTGACACCCGAAATGAAAGTTCCGAGGAGCCTTCCAGGCTTACCCGATCCGGAAAGAATTATTTTAAAATTCGCCCAGATCCACCTCCCGTTTCCTCATTGGATCCATCCATATTATCTCCAGCATGCGGATCTGGATCGGAATTCTAAAATCGTTTTGCTCGAATCCACTTAGGGGTTGTCAGGAAATAAGTCATACAAAGATGCGCAGGAATTTTAGCCAGCACCAAGGTAGATTTCAGCGATTATAGCGGGCTATTTGAGTTGGAAGCTAACGCGGGTGATGGCCAAAATAACCAGCAGATTGTAGGAGTTATTTACTGACAAGCCCTTAGTCCAACAGGCTTCTGCCAATACGATGTGAATTACGCAAGGTCTTGCTACACGGGGCCTGTAGGCTTTGAGATGGATTCATGAAACCGATTGTCTACTTGCTGGTCTGCGTCCTATCGACCACTTCAGCTTTCTCTCAGAAAGAAGCTAAGAAGCCGAGAGCGAAACCTCAACCGGTCGCCGCGACTGCGGTTGATGTAGCCTATGACAAGCACAAGATGACAGTGTTGGATTTTTGGAAGGCCGACGGCGAGGGGCCTAGGCCGCTGCTTGTTTACATTCACGGTGGTGGCTGGATCGGTGGGGACAAAAAGGCGGGGCCAGACCGGAAAGTATTCCTCGACAAAGGTGTCTCGGTCGCGGCAGTGAACTACCGTCTGACCGGCGAAGCTCCACTACCGGCCCCGGTGCACGATGCCGCGCGGGCGATCCAGTTCCTGCGCTCGAAAGCGCAGGAGTGGAACATCGACAAGGACAAGATCGTGCTCACGGGTGGCAGTGCCGGCGCTTGCACCTCGATGTGGATTTTGACCCATGACGATCTCGCCAATCCGGACTCCGACGATCCAGTCGAACGCGAATCGACACGGGTGCAGGGCGCCGCGGTGGCGGGAGGGCAGACTTCGATTGACCGGAAGCAGATCGAGCCGTGGCTCGGACCGAACGTTTTGAAGCACAAAATGATCAACATGGCGGTAGGCGAAAAGACCATCGAGGGGGCGCTGAAGAACTACGCAAAACACGCCGCACTCTTTAAAGAATTTTCCTCTTACAACCATGTCAGCAAAGACGACCCGCCACTCTTTATGAATTACGGCAACGACATGACCTTGCCGTCGAAGAATGCTGGCCACGGCATCCACCATCCAGTCTACGGTGTGAAGATGAAGGAGAAGTGCGACCAGGTTGGGATGGAGTGCCACCTGCGGATCAAGGGGGTTTCCGAAAGTGAAAAATACCCTGGACCCAACGAGTTCATCCTTGGAGTGCTGGGTGCGAAATAGCGTGATGTGAAACCACCGCTCCGGCAACCGCAGGCCCTCCATCCTCCGCTCCGCCCGTCCGATGAAGCTAACGCCTTGGCACCGAGTTCACCGCAAGACTTGCGCAAACTCGGATAGGCTCCTTACAATGAACCAAAGCTTCTTTCATATTAACTGATTCCGTAGCGTCCCAAAACTCGGATGTGTCCTACGCGACTCTCCGGTGGTGGATTAGGAGATCTCCAAGTTTGGAATCTCGCCCGACATCTCTCTACTGGTCGGTTTCTCCAGCAGAGTCGATCAGCCTGTTCGCTAGTTCCTGGTGCCACCGGAACAACCAGAACCACGCCAATCCCCTTCCCCCCGACGGGTTTGGAATGCCCCACTTATTGATCCACTCCTTATGAGAGTTCGGCTTGGTTTCTTCTTCGAGTAAATGGTGCATACTCCGCCGGCGGTCGGCAGCCCAGCGACGCGAGCGTCCACATGTGATTGTAGTCTTCCCGGAACTTCCTGCCTAGCACTTTTGCCTCGAGCGTCGCTATGAACTCCGGTCTGTTGTCGCTCCGGAGATACTCTGGCGCACACGCGCGTTCCCGAACGGCCTGATCCAGGAGCCGCAACACATCCTGGGCAATCATGTTCAGCTCGACCTCTAGCGCCACGCTCTCCGCGCGAGCCCGTCGCAGATCGCCAGCCACTTGAGGAGCTTTCCTCCCTCGGTCTCGTCGAGCACGAAGTCGTAACTCCACATCTGGTTCGGGTGGCTCACACGCAGGAGTTGGCTGCACTTCTGATGTGCCAGCTTTCGACAACCTTCCTTTGCGCACCGGGTCAATTCCTCGGCCGCTTCGCGCAGCTTCCTAACGATTTTTTCTGGTGATTCCCCTACGTTTCA
>JBLHKE010000159.1:0-12275 GCA_047619485.1 Verrucomicrobiales bacterium
TTGGCGCTGCAGACTCCGACGATTGAGTGGAGCATCGCGAACGGAATTTTCACGTTTAATGTCGGTGACGCCGTCTACAATCGAGAGGCCGAAATGGCCGCGATTGATGCCGCGCCGATTACGCCGGTTGAGCGGGTGGTTTTTTCCAACGACGGTTACTACGAGTTCGTCACGGATGCCTTTGCGGGTTCAGTGATGGGAACCGATGGAGCTAACGGTTCGGCGGTGCTGATAACGTCGATCGATCTCAGTGCGGGTAGTTTCCAACCCCACTTTCCGCGTGGAGTCGAGGTGAACTGGACTGGAGCTGGACAGGTAACGATTTTTGGAGATTCGATCGTGCCCGCTTCGAGTTCGCTTAGCGGAGTTTTGCCGATTCATCTGAACTACTCACCGAATTGTCTCGGTGGAGACTGCCAAGAAGGTTCCAATATTCTGGTTCGCCTAGAGCCAAATGGTGATCAGTTGAATTTCACTGCCGACGGTGGCCTCTCACGGATCGGCACCCTGTTGGATGATGATCTCTCATGGGGCTACATCGATGACGTTGTGCCAAAATTTGTCCACTCTGCGAAGAACTTCGTCAGCGCCAACTTTATGATGCCGGGGAACTTTATCGGCGAAGCGGACGGGCACGCTGGCACACTTCTACATGAAGGGGTTGACCCAGGGGACCTGAGTGATTTTGAGCGCGATGGTGATGCTAGCTACCAAAGTGGTTTCGGAGACTACGCAGGATTCAACTACCGAGTTGGCGGTGCCGGTATTAAGTGTGCTAGCACACTCGGTGGCATTTTGAGCGCGGAATATGGTCTCGATCCGGTTTCGAAATACTACGCGCGTGCTAGCGGTGTCACAGGCATGCATGATGCGGTCGACGCGGAGTTCCCGAGCGCAATGATGGTCTACGGATTCCCGTTCGACTTCGACAACTTCAGTCTGTCTTATCTCGATAATACGAATCTAGCCAGTCGGACGGAAGGCAGTGTCTCGACTCCTGCCGCGACCGAAATCAATCTGCCGTTTGAAGGGCTTAAATTTGGTTGTCTTGGGCAGCCAGAGGAGTTCTCAGTTCCGAATGGGAGTGTGGAAGAGAATCTTCGCTACTGGGATGCGGGAATCACTATCAGCGCAGGACGCTTTACTCCGAAGGATGGTGGAGAATGCAATCCTTCTGACGGAGATTTGGCGATTGGTGTGCAGGCATGGGCTTCCAACTTAGATGATCCTCTGCATGGGACGTTGCTTCTATCATCTCTGGGTGAAATCGTTCAGAACGGTGCAGAAAACTCACGTCTGGGAATGCCGCCAGCCGTGGTGTTCGACGGTCCGGCGGATGAGAAATATCGATTTACAGCAGTCGGTAAGGCCTATTTTAACAATCACGAACTGGCTGATGAAACCAGTGATGGTGCGGGGTTTTTGAACTTCTCCGGGAAAGTGGATGTGCCGTTCTTCGAAGACTTGCGCATCCATGTGCATTCGAGTTCGGTTGGAGAGAATACTGGCTCAGAACTCGTTTTTGTCGGTGGCTGGGATGAAGGCGCGGAGAATTTCTTTGAGAGCGCGGAATTCGATGCCGTGCATCGTGGACGTCCTCAGGGTGTGGATGTAGGTGACTATCGAACGATGGAAGACTACATGACTATGGCGAGGCAGGATCTGATGGGGGTGATTGACTTGGATTATCCACTTGCCTGGGACGAGCCAACACGATCGTTTGCATCTCCGCAGCCGGTTGAAAAACAGACGCTTTTTGTGATTCGCGCCCAGCATCAAGTGCGTTACCTCAGTCCAGAAAATGTGGAGTTAGATTTCGGCGCAGAGTGGGAGGGGGTTCCAACTCTAAACATTGCCAACCTTGGAGTGAAATTCGCTGAGGATTCCGGATACTATGAAGCGGTGACAGATGCGATTTCCGGGGAAGTTGCGGGTGCCCTAAAGGTTGGATTAGATTTTGGTGCGGAGTTGGTAAATGACCGAGCCGACGCCTTGTTTGATGCCGCGCTTGAGGCGGTTGGGATTGATGGACTAGTGGCTGATATCTGCGCTTCAATTTCAGCGGATGGAGTTACGATTGATCAGTATGAAGCGATTTTGGATCTGTATATTACCGATCTAAATTTTGAAACCGGATTCAAGGCTAGGCTAGACCTACTGTTAGAGGCGGATGTTGCTGGCGATGCCGCCGGACTCTGGTTGGCGGTGGATGGACGTCTTGCTCAGATGCAGGGGGCGATTCGTTCGCTGATCGGTCGAGTAGAGATCGTAGAGGGGAAAGTCGATACGGTGTCGAGGATTCTGATTGAGCCTGGTCAGGTGTTCAGGGAAGGCGAGATTGGCGTGACGACCAGAAGCGGAATGTTTTACGCCGAATTGACTGGCGGTGGTGGAGTTGGCGGAGGCGGAGGAGGTCGCACTCGCCTGCCTTGTGAGTTGGGAGAGCTCGACGGCGAGTTGGGGGATTATGATGCAATTGCAAATTTGATTGCCTCGCTGCTAATCGAGATAGATCCAGGGTTAGCCGCAGCGATTGAAGGGTCGCTAGCTCTAGCTGGTGAAGGTCTGGTCGATGTGCTTAGAGATCAACTCGGCTTGGGTGGTTTGTTAGAAGAAGCTCAGAGTGGCATCGAGTCACTGCGATTGGTGTTGATGCGAATTCATAATCTCATTCACGAGATCCGCGAAAATGGTGAGGAGTTGGAAGATCTGTTCGCTAGGGTGTCGATCGGAGGTGCTGGTGGAATTGGCTACGATTTTGAAGGGCTAAAGAGCAGTTTGTTGCTCTATCTGGAAGGGATCGAGATCGGCGCTTTTGAGCCTGCAGAGGTCAAGGCGCAGATCAAGTTGCTGCTACGTGATTCTTTCGATGCATCTCCGTTGATTGTGGAGCTGCAGTATCTGTTGAGGGAAAAAGTTCAGGATTTGCACGCGCAATTCACCCGTGAGATCGACTCAGCTTTCGGCAAGCTGAATGGGATGATGTTCGAGTTGCTTGAGACCTATCTTGCAGATCTTGATTTTGGTCTACCTGGGTTGCGTGGCGGTGATTTTGATCCAATCAAGGCTGGCAAAATCGATGGCTACGCGCACATCAATGGTGATGCCTTGCGTCACCTGCGTCTAGATGCGGAAATCTGCTTCGATTTCGGAGAACAGTTCCGTTTTCCCGGATTCTTTGAGATTCGGCAGTGGGATTCGGAAGGAGATCTGTATTGCGGTGAGGTGATGGCGGGACAAACGAGGACTGAAGTGTCGCTCGGCGCTCCTAGTGTGCCTACTTCATGGACAGGGAGCGATTTAGTCTTCGATATTGGCACGAAATTCAGCTTCCGGGGTTCCAGTGAAGACGATGGCATCGGAACGATCAGCGGCGTCGGTGGCTATGTGAGTCTCTGCGATGGTGAGATTGAATTTGAAGCAATGAAGATTCGTGGCATGAGCGCAGCTGCGGCTTTTGGAGAGAGCGAAAACTACGTCGCGGCCGCGCTTGATCTGGCTTTCGAGGGCTACGAGCTGGAGGGTGGAGCCTTCTTCGGGAGAACGTGTGAGATCGCTCCGCTGGCAGTGATCAATTCCGAAGTCGCCAGTGTGCTCGGTGAGCCACCATTTACTGGCGCGTATCTCTACGGTCGGGCACATATGCCGATCGTGAACGGAAGTTGTGTGTTCCGCCTTAGTGCCGGAATCGGAGCTGGCTTGTTCTACTTTATCGAAGGTCCAACCTATGGCGGTCAGCTCGATCTGTCGGCCAGTGGCGAGGCCTTGTGCCTGATTTCAGTCCGTGGCGATCTTGGGCTGATTGGGGTGAAACGTGGCAGCGATTTCACCTTTCGCGGCACCGGACGAATCAAGGGCAAAGCGGGATCCTGTCCATTCTGCGTCCGCTTTAAGAAATCGGTCACCCTGAGCTACGAAAATGGCGAATGGGACTACGACTACTAATAAATACCTAATTTCCACCTACCGAAGCTATGAAATTGTTCACCATTTTGTTACTCCTGCTCGCCACCGCCGTTCCGTCATTTTCGCAAGATAGCGGAGAGCGATTGCGCACGCTGGTCGGCTTGAATGCACCCGGCGGAAGGGCTTATGCCCTCTGGCAGGCACCGGATTCCACTTTGCTCAGCGGAAAGCGCTACGCGGTTTTCTCCAAATCGGGTGTTCCCGGGGGCGCTGGCCTCTATTCTTTGTTAACCATCACCAAAACCACACTGCGGGCGGTCGATATTGCCCCGATTCTCGCTGACAACCCGCAGTTGTTTGTCGAATCGGAATTGATTGAGGCAATCGATGCGCTTTTTAATATCTCGTTACCTCCAGCCATGCCTTTGAACGAAAAGCTATCGGCACTTATGATGGTCGCTAATCGAGATGCCGAGGCATTCGAGCAGATGATTTTGTTGTCTCGCGTGCATCCAGTGATCGCGCTTTGTTTGGGGACTGCGACCGCGCTTCCGCTTAACGGCGCCGGGACGACGACTTTCGAACTGCGTGTGCTACCGGGCAATGACCTTTCCCGGGCTGGCGATTCAATCGATGTTGCAGGTCGGGTGACGGTGGATCCAGCTGCACCAGTGACACTGCCAGCTCCGCAGTCCCCTGTGGAAGTCCTCCTCGATGGGCCAAAGAGCCACTTAGCGATCCGGATGCGTTGGGACATCGGTGACGACCTTCGCGCCATGTCTGTCTTTCAGCACGGCTACAATGTGTATCGCATTGAGCGCGACTTCGCAGAGGCGAACAATTACCATGTGACACCTCCGACCCTCATGGTGCTAACCGATCCCGGAACGCCGCAGATCTCACTGATCAACGGTCTACCGATTCTTCCGCCTGAAGGTGGTGACTATTTTATCCACGATGATAATCGTCGCTTTGAAGACGGTGGGACTCCCTTTGAGGAAGGCGCGCAGTATTACTACTTTGTCACCGCCAGGGACGTGTTGGGTCGCGATGGGATGCCTTCGGCTGGCACGCTGATGACAGCGATTGGACGAAGACGTCCAGCACCGCCGGCAGGAGTCGAGGTGGTGAACCATTTCAACCGCAACCCGGCAGGAGTCTCCGAGAAACGCCTCAAGGTCTCGTGGTTCAGCCCATTGCGTGGTCAAACTCCAGACAGTTACCTTGTGTTTCGTTGGGACAGCATTGGTGCGATGCAAACGGCGATGGCTGATGCGGCCAATAATCCGCCTGTGCCGATTAAAGTCGTCGATCATGTGCCGGACACGTTTGCTTACAGTGTTATCGATGGCTTTGATCCAGTAGCGGGGAGAACCTATTGGTATAGCGTGATGGCGACTTGGGAGAATGCGATTGGAGAGCAACTGCTTTCGCCGAACAGCTCGATGGTGTGGGGCGTGCTGCGTGATCGTGTCGGTCCCGGTCCTGTGCTTAACCCGAAACGTGTTGTCACGACTCGCAATCTAACGGCGAGTCATACTGGCACCGCCGTTCTTCTGGCCGTCGATCCAGAAGCGCCGCAACCGATTGAATTGACTCTCACTCCAAACGACGAGGCAATCACGTGGGCGCGATTCATTCACATCGATGAAGCCATTGCTGGAACGAACCTACCGGACAATTTTCCAGTCCCACAAGGTCCTGCCAGTCCGCTGCCGCAGAACTGGAAGTTGATCGGCGATGTCGATGTGTCTGTTGCTGAGATTAAAGTCACCTACCGGCCTGCTGACGTCGTGCAACAAGGTCTTTTGGTGTGCATTGCTGGCACGGATAGTGAGCTGCGCGCGGTGGCGGTAGCAAATTATGGAGACTTTGGCACTGCCGTAGATGGCAACGGCTGGGCGGTGGATTTCGCTGCAGACTATGCAGTCACGACTGCAATCATTTCCGCTGATGAGCCTCTGCTTCGGCCGCATCTTGCGGTCGATCTCGGAGTCATCCGGGAGATCAACCTGCAACACATTGCCCCGGATACCGCGCAGACTTACAAACTCTATCGGCGTGTAGACAACGCTGAAATGACGCTTGTGAAAGCGGGGATCTACAGCGATCCGGAACTGGTTGGAATCGAGTGGACCTACCGTGAGTTGGAGCTGCCGGCGAATGCATCGCGCCTGTGTCACTACATCCAGACCTTTGACGAACATGGTAACCCAAGTGCCATGCAGTTGATCAGTTGTGTCCAAACGAGCGCTCGCGTTAAGATTGCTAAACCTCTTCTGACGCCACTGGTTGCTGGGGGTAACTCTGCTGCTGCTACTGCCTCACTTGTGTGGGCTTGTGACCCGAATGGTGTTGATGGATTTCGAGTATTGGTAGCGGAGTCAACGGCAGGTGAGGCAACCATCACGTCGTCGTTGTGGACTCAGGATCCTCTACAAGGTTTCGGTGACATTGATGGTTTTCGATACCATTCATTTCTCACGCCGAGGACGGCGGTGTTCGGTGCGGATGGGCGTTTTGAGGTGCCATTGGAGGTCATTTCCGGCAAGGGGTATGTGTTTCGAGTGGTCGCAATCTCAGCAGCAGGTGACGCGAGTGTGCCGAGCGAGCCAATGAGTTTCACTTGGCAGCAATCAGATGTCGCGCTAGGGCCGCAAGTTGCCTGGCCAGTGCGCCGTGCGGGGGAAGTTGTTGTAGATATCGATTCACAATTGCTGTTGGAGCCGCGTTGGATTGATAACGTCGAAAGTGGATTTACGGGAGTTGCTGTGCGCATTGGCCAAGTGATTCTGCCATCGCCGACGAGCTTTTTCGCTGGCACTCTTGATGAAAATGGGCGCACGCCAACAAGATTGGTCGGTGTCGTTAAGCCTGCATACACCTATCTCAGCGGTCTTTCGGGAGGTCTAGAAATAGCTCTAGACCCAGATGCTTTGTCAGCAAACAAGGAGACGCCGCGATCATTTGTTCTCTACCGCGCGCAGGTAGCGAATAATCGCTATCCTCAAATCTCCGGCCAACTGGTGCAGGTAACTCCACTGATCGACCGGATCCGATCACGCGGTGTCGATGGCGGTAATAATGATATTCAACCAGGAGTCGCAGGGGCGCAGGTTTCACTGCGAATTTATGACCCCTTCATCGATGCAATTCGTGAGAACGATCAATCGAGTGTGGTCCAATTTATTGTTAAAGACACGCAGGGTGTCGTTTCAGGAGCTTGCTATCGCTACGAGTTAGTGCGTTTCAGTCCGAATGGTGAGATCGCCTCTATTCATGCGATTGGTGAAGTTCAGATTCCCTAACATTTATCTATTTTTACTATGAAAATATCCATCCTACTTGGCCTGTTGGTCGCAGCAAGCTCTGTTCACGCGCTTGATCAACGTCATACTTCTATCTCGTCTGATGAGATCACTGGCTACGGCGATTTTGACAACGACGGACGACTCGACGTGTTGTTGATCGAACGTTCGACTGGTTCCTATCGAATTGGCGAGCAGAATGCCGACGGCACCTTAAGCTGGGCGTCTTCCCGTCCGAGTGGTATGTCTGAGCCGAGCGAACTTGCTGTCGGAGTGCTAGGCCAACTAGGTGAACTTTCCTTCGCGCTGGTCAATCCGGATGCAAACCGGGTGCAGATTATCGTTCCTGGATCAAACGCTGCTACACAGGCGGATTCGCATGCTGTTTTTCCAGCTGGAATTGGTCCAAGTTCGGTGGCTGCGGTTGATTTGAACTATGCTGGCGACAATCCGGCGCAGGCTGATCTGGTGGTGATCACAAGTGACCCAAACAACGATCGATCGCTCTTCAAAAATACGGGTGGAGTGCAAATTGAGGACTCTCATCAAGCGCTAGCGGCTGCAGAGAGCCGCGCCCGATCGGTCTGGTTGAAGGCTGGAGGTGTGGCGAAAGGTTACGCAGCCTTACGTGATGTAGGGCAAGCGAGTGAGCTAGTTGTCCACGGGCTGAATGATCCCGCGCAGTTTGGCTTGATTGATTCTTTGGGAACGTTCTCTACCGGGGCGGATTACATCAATGCATCATTCGATGGTGGTGCTAATCAGTCGTTCGTAGTCTTCACCGAAGGAAAGAGCACGATCGTGGCGGCGCCATTCGACTCGATTAGCGGATTCGGCGCGGATGTCGAGCATGATCTCGGAAGTGAAATTCGACATCTTTCGTTGTTTGCAAATGTTGCTGGAGATCACGGCCTCTTCGTGGTTTTTGAAAATGGAGACGCTGTCTTCTATGATTTTGATGGGGTCAATCCCCCCGTCATTGATCAAACGATCAGCCCTTCGCCTGGCGAACGCATCAATGGCGCGGCTGGCTTTGGAAACGGTCTGATCGCTGTTCTTGCTGGACCAGTGGCCGGTGGAGCTTCGACGGTGGCGCATCGATTTACCGATGACTTTGGTGGTTGGACCCTGAAGGACTCGACGACACTTCCAGGTGTTACTGCGATGTCTGCGCTTGGCAACTTGGCAATCTATGACGCTGATCCAATGATTCATGAAGGTGCGAACGTGATCGAGATCATGCAGTTCTCTGATTGGACTTCGTCGCCGAGTATCAATCCAAATTTACAGGTAACAGTCGAGACGATCAGTTCTGCGAGTGGTGGTCTGGGCGGCGGTTCGGTGATCGCGGTGGGGGCAGCGCCGGTTGGGGCGATGGCGGCTCTATCGAATCAGCCACGACCAGATATGTCTGTGAGTATTTTACAATCAGTTCTAGGTGAGCGACTTCCTGCGCTTTCGATTGATCCATCGCCTGGAGTCTATGACTCGTACGTCACTCCAGAGATCCTTGTCAGGACGGCTGGCCACAGTGCCTATTACCGCACCACGGCTGGTGGCGCATGGCTGTTGGCGAACGGCCCGATTGATTCGCCGCAGGCGACTTTGATTCCATTCACTGTGGAATACTTTGCGGAAGACCCCGTCTCAGGGCGCCGCTCGCCGATTCATCACGCGAGCTACAGTTACAGCTTGGCACCCGCTGAGTTAGATAGTGATCACGATGGAGTGCCAGATTTTGTAGAGATTGCCAATAATCTGAACCCGGTTGGTGGGGCGGACACTGATGGTGATGGATTCTCTGATTTGGAGGAGATTCTACTCGAGACCGATCCGCTTGATGCACAGGGGAAGCCAGCGGCTGGTTCTCATCTTGCGTTCAACAGCATTGTTGATCTTGCGATTCAACCTCGGTCGTTACCGATGGTGGGTGGTTCATTGGCGCTCTCACGCTCGCAGACTCCTTTTTCTACTCCGACACGCGTGGAGGCTCGTGATCTTGACGGATCCTTGCTGGGAGTGGCTGACACGGCTGAGAATGTCTTCCCAAAACTGGCGTCTCCCAACGCGTTGATCGAAGATGTCACTCCGCCTCTGCAAGATCTGTTTCTGTTAGTCGGCACCCAATCGGTTTTCGATACTCAAGCCGGGAAAAACAAAGGGCATGAACTGATTCGTCTACTGAAGAGTGTATTTTCTGAAGCGACGTCAGTCGACTGGGAGCCGAGTGGCGGAACTTTGGCCGTCGAGGCAAGTGCTTGGGAGGTGGCCGCTCGATCGCAATTTCTAGGGGTGTCAGATCCTTTGCGTTTGCGGACTCTTGACTACAAGGACTCTCTGGCACTGCTATTGATGGAACGCTTTCTGATCCGTGAGTTTAAGACCCGTGCCGTAGCCCCGAACGCAGAGCTTGATACTCTCAGTTTAACTGAGTATCGCGATAGCGATCAGGCTTTGTGGACAGTGACGCGGGAGGCTTTGTTGCAACTCCAGATGCCAGGTGCAGGTGGTGCTTGGTTGTTGCATGATGTGTATGATGAGATTGTGGATTGTTTGGCGACGCCGCCGAATCAGGATGTGGCTGACCTGGTAAAGCTAGCAGGGGAGTTGTATCGTGCATCGGGTGAGCATAGTGCGGCGGAGCCGGGGAATTTCCCTGCGCCCTTCGATCTGCTGCGCAAAATTGTGCGTGGAAGCGGAGCGATCGACTTGCCTGGTGGTTATGCCGATCGGGTTGAAATGGTGCCTTTCGAGTTGGCGAGTGCTGCGGGTGGAGCCGCCTTTGTCATGAGCAAACCGTCTAATCGCTCGATGTCGTTTCTTAACCTGGTGATTGCGGCGGATGGGACGTTGACTGATTCCTTCTCTGGTGCTGCGGTTGAACTGTTCGGCGCTGATGGGAAACCATTTGTCTCCGGTGCCGTGTTCGATCTTCTTGAGGGGACTACCTTGAGTATCCAAGCGTTTAGTGATCGTGGTTTCAATGAAGTGGTCAGCAGTCAAATCCTATCATTGCCACAACCGGGTGCGAATGACAGTGATGGTAACCTCTTGGATGACGACTTCGAGATTCAGTATTTTGGAGGAATTGGTAATAATCCGTTCGCTGATCCTGATGGCGATGGATACTCTAGCCTGCAGGAGTCGTTCGAAGCTACGAGCCCAATCAGTAGTGTGGATGCTCCGGCTGTCGCGATTGAGGAGTTGCGACCTCCGGCCGGTAGCTTGGAATCAGAGGGGGTGAATTTAGCGATCAGGTTTGATTGGCCAGGTGTCTACGAAAATCGCATTGGATTTCGTATTGATCACTCGATCGATCTCGGCAGCACGAAGCCGTGGACTGCGACTCAGAGCGAAGCCTTCTTTGAGGGCGGTGATCGGTTTACTGCCTTTATCTTTCCAGATGGTGAGGTCGAGCGGGATTTTTATATCATCTCGATGTATTTGAAGTAGGTGATCCTGCCGAGGATGGCGGTTAACCCCTAAGGGCTTGTCAGTAAATAACTCCTACAATCTACTGGTTATTTTGGCCATCACCGCCGTTAGCTTCCACCTCAAATAGCCCGCTATAATCGCTGAAATCTGCCTTGGTGCTGGCTAAAATTCCTGCGCATCTTTGTATGACTTATTTCCTGACAACCCCTAAGAACTTTGAATGGCGTTGGGTTCATAGGTCGGACTGAGTGCATGGGCAGGAAGGGTGGCGTTGGTAGACAAGGCGCCTGGCTGGAGACACGGTCTGTTGGGCTTCGAATCGGTGGAATGATTATTTCGATCCGCTTGGACTGGATGGCGTGATCTCGAGTCTACTAAACGTGGCGGTGATGTCGACGGTGCGGAGTCCGATAGTCCCACGCTTGTAGCTCGCATCCCTATGCTTCAAAACGGTTTCGCCATTGAGCGAAATCGTAAAATGGTCGCCGCTCGCTGTCACCGCAAGTCGTTGCTGCTTGTTGGTGTCTATTTCTTGTTGAACCCGGGCTAGTTCCTGCCAGCTCTCTCCGTCCATCTTGCCGAGTAGGATAGCGTTCTGGCTTGGTTTGACTCCGACGAAGTAGCCACGATGGGCGTCGAAGCCGATCGAAGGTGCTGTCACCCTGAATAGAATTCCTGCGCCGCGGCCTTTGCTTTCGCCTGCGAAGTCGATGCTGACTGCGGCGGTGAAATCGTTCGGTGTCAGCTGGTCGAGGACGATCTTTTCGCCACTGCGGTAGGCGTTGATCGGCTCCTCTGGTCTTATTCCGAGTCTTAGTCCGGCTTCGCTCAGCTGGTAGAATTGGTGGTGACCAAAGTAGCTGTAGCCGGATTGCAGATCTGATCGATGGGGGAGTTCGAGATAGGATCGGGTCTCACCTGCTGGTCGTGGGAGTGCTTCACCTGCGGCGACTGGTTTTCCGAACTGCGGGGCACCGGTCTTGGTGTTGAACTTGAATGGTTGGACGAAGATCGTCCGTTGCCATCCGGGTTCTGCACTGCGTTTGGCGTGGAAGATATGCCACCAGTCGGTCGGATCTGCCGATTGGATAAAGCAGGAGTGGCCGACCCCGTAGGTTTGCTTGGTGCGCTGGAAAACCGGTTTCCTGAACTTGTTCCAGGCTGACGGATCGAGCGGGTCGTCGCCGGTGAGTTCGACGATGCCGAGTTTATAAGTGTCCAGCCACGACGCACCGCAGGAGTAGGTGACGAAGGTGCGGTCAGCGTTTTTCAGAACCTGTGGTCCCTCGTTGAGACCGCGTCCTTGTTTTCCCGGCTCGGTGAATTCCCACAGGTAATCATCGTTGCTGCACAGGCGCACCCGCCTGCTGGCTAGCTCGGTCGGCGATTTCATCTCCGCGATGTAGAGAAACTGGCGATTGCTTTCGGGCGTGTCCCAGCCAGACCAGATTGCATAGCGTTTGCCTGCGTGCTCCAATGGTGTCATGTCGATCGCCCAGAGATTCTGTTTCTCATCGTTGCCGGTTTGGAACGGTCCGTGTAGCTCGTATTCTCCAAGCGGGTCTTCGGTCTTTGATTCGAGCGCGTAAGCTAGGTGGTTTTTATTTTTGCCGTCTGAAGCGGCGA
>JBLHKE010000160.1:0-12259 GCA_047619485.1 Verrucomicrobiales bacterium
GGTGGTTCCTCTCCGAGTGGTAGTGCTCGACGAACTGCCCGACGGCAGTCCGGAGCTGTTTCTCGGAGAAGAAGATCATCCGGCTGAGACACTCCTCCTTGATCGAGCGCACGAACCTCTCCGCATAAGCATTTAAATTGGGCGAGCTCGGGGAGTCCGTATCACATTGACGCCCGCCGTGTGAAGGATGCCCCGGAACTCTTTCGTGAACCGACTGTCGCGGTCGATGATCAGGTATTCCTTGCCCAGCAGGAAACCGGAGCGCCCGTCCGTGGCGTTTCTGGCGACCTGCTCCATCCAGCGCCGGTCGTACTTCTTGGCGATCAGCTGCCGGTGCCAGCGCAACAGGGTGTCGGGCGTGACGAGCGAGCCGATCTCCTGCAGCACGCTCCGGCAGACGAGCTTCGCCTTCGCCGCCAGGCGGCGGTGCTCAGCGTCGGTGAACCTCAGCCTCCTCGGCCCGAGCCGATCGCGGCGAACCCGGTTCTCCTCGCGGAGGTAATCGATGATCGCCGCCTACTCCCTGTTGGCCGAATGAGCCAGCGCCGAGAGCACCAGATGGAATGGGTGGATGAACATGGCTCCAGAGTAGTCCGAAATTGGGAGAGTCCATCGACGGGCAACCCGTTCTTCCTCAACTCCCGGGGCGTCGTCCGAGTTTTAGGACACTACGAGGTATCTTTATCAGGGTGCCTACGGTTCCCCGAAGGTTGATGAGAAAGGTGTCGAGGCAATGACAGCGACTATTTCAAATGATGGACGCAAGGTAAGTCTGATAGTTCCTGAGCTGAAGACGGAACAAGTGTATCGCGTCGTTTTGGAAGGGCTAAAAGGTGCGGACGGATCGGAAATCACTGGTCGCACCGCTTACTACACTCTGAACCAGATCGCCCCCTGAGCGGGCAACTTACACTTGCTGTGTTCGGAAAAATTCACTAGTGTTTCAGCCTTGTTAACAAATTAAATGGATTTTATATGTTAGAAATTTTTGGCAAACGAGACCGCTCACCATCGCATTGCGATGGATACTCCCGTCGTAACTTTATCAAAGCGGGAGGCATGGCTGCTGGTGGTCTGTCGCTTTCGCAATTGCTCGGAATTGAGGCTAAAGCGGGCACCGGGTCGTCGCACAAGGCGGTCATCAATATCTACCTTCCAGGCGGGCCTTCCCATCTGGACATGTTCGACCTGAAGCCGGATGCGCCTTCTGAAATTCGCGGAGAGTTTCGTCCGATCGGGACAAATGTTCCGGGCATCGAAATCTGCGAACTGTTTCCGAGACTTGCCAAAATGGCGGACAAGTTTGCGATCGTTCGTTCGCTTTCTGACTCCGATGGCGGACACGATTGCTTCCAGTGTATGACCGGCCGCAAGCGCGGCGATGTGGCTCCAGCTGGGGGGTGGCCAAACTTTGGCGCATGGACGTCCAAGCTTCAAGGGTCGAAATCGGGGATCCCCGCGAATGTTTCGCTCATGTATCCGACAGGCAACCGCACATGGGGTGAAGCAGGCTCTGGCGGTTTCGTCGGCACCGCTCACGGGCCGATGGGGCTGGTGGGTAAAGATCCGAACGCACGCGCTCAAAGCATGACGCTGCAAAATTTTTCACTCGACCGCCTGTGTGATCGCGAAGCTCTTCGAGCATCCATCGACAAGATGCGGCGTGAAGTTGACTCGACTGGCGAGATGCAGGCACTGGACACATACAATGCGCAGGCGCTGGAGATTCTCTCTGACGGTGGACTGGCTGATGCACTAAATTTGTCGAAAGAGAAGCCAAAAGTCGCTGATCGCTATGGCTTAAACGATCCGAAGTATCAGCGCGATGGAGCCCCGAAAATGATCCGAAACTTCCTCGTTGCCCGCCGACTCATCGAGGCGGGTGCACGCGTTGTCTCGCTCAACTACAGCCGCTGGGACTGGCATGGCGGCGACGGAATGAACTTTCCGCGCTCGCGCGAGGAGTTTCCCCTTCTCGATCAGGGACTGAGCGCATTGATCACCGATTTGAGCGAGCGAGGAATGCTTGACGACGTATCCATCGTCATGTGGGGCGAGTTTGGTCGCACACCGAAGATCAACAACAACAATAGCCGCGACCACTGGCCAAAGGCGAACTTTTGCTTCCTCGCCGGAGGAGGTATGAACACCGGACAAGTTATCGGCGCGACCAATCGCAGTGGAGAAGAACCCATCGACCGCCCGGTGAAGTTCCAGGAGGTGTTCGCAACGCTCTATCACAATCTCGGAATCGACCTAGCCACGGCGACCGTGAAGGACAAATCAGGTCGGCCGCAGTTTCTCGTCGATACAGGTATTTCACCTATCCGGGAGCTGGTCGGCTAGTCAGCATTTTGCCGTCTATTCTGACCGGCATCATGAATCATGATTTTATCCTTCGCCTTTTTGGAGTGCGGGGCTGAGCACCGTTTTCCCTCGCGGCGGGAGACAAAGTCCGAACGTCTCTCCAACTATCATCGTCACTCGACGCGCGAGCTGCACCCCTCTAACCCCGACCGACAGGCTCCTAGCAATAAAGACGACACCACCTGGATGGCGGCAGGATCGCCCACCGACATCGATTACATTTCCTACGAACAAATCGGCGTCGCCATTACACCCGATGAGGACATCGACTTCGGCATGATGTAGAACCGAACAAAGATAGATCATGGAAGAGAAGTTCTTCGTGGGTGGGTGGAACCCTCCTGAGAAAGATTAGGCTGAGTTGGAGTTCCAGGCTTCGATCTGGTCACATTTTCCTCGCCTAGCAATCTAGCACCGCGCTATGATCTCCCACCATGGCTCCTGTTGTTCTGCTCCTAATCGGGATGGTCGTCGTCCTCATCGCGATCCTCTGGCTGCGCTTGCCGGCCTTCCTCGGACTGATCATCGCAGCACTCTGCATCAGCGTGTTGACGCCGCGGGCTGCGCTTGAGGAGTTTGCTTCGGATCAGGTCGCCAGCGAGAAGATGACTGGCAAGCAGGCGGAAAAATTCGTCTCACAGCATGCTACTTCGCGAGTTGCGGCCGAGTTTGGCGAGGGATGTCGCAAGGTCGGCATTCTGATCGCGATGGCCGCGATCATCGGCAAGTGCTTGCTCGATTCCGGCGCGGCGCTGCGCGTGGTGCAATCGATCCTCACCCTGTTCGGCGCTGCCCGGGCACAACTGGCGTTCCTGCTCTCCGGCTTTTTGCTCGCGATCCCCGTCTTCTTCGACACGGTATTCTACCTCTTGATCCCGATCGGCAAGGCGATGCGGCGCAAGACTGGCAAGAACTACCTGCTCTATATTCTGACGATCGTCGCAGGCGGGACAATGGCTCACTCGCTAGTGCCACCGACCCCTGGACCACTATTTGTCGCGGCCGAACTGGGCGTTGATATTGGAACGATGATGTTGGCGGGCATGGTCGTTGGCACGTTCACAATTTCATTCGGCTACGCCTACGCCACTTGGGCAAACCGGCACTGGGAAATTCCGTTACGTGAAGAAGACGACGCCGAGATTGGAGCCGAGAGCGAGATCACGATGCCTCCGGTGTTTTTCGCGTTCCTGCCTATCCTGCTACCGGTCGTGTTGATCGGCATCGCAACTTATCGCAAAACACTAGACGCCGCGCCGGGCTGGCTCGATGCACTGGCCTACCTAGGCGACAAGAATCTCGCACTGACCATCTCCGCAGCAGTGGCGATGCTGGTGCTGCTAAAGATGAAACGCGGCGAGCGCGCAGCTCTATCGAAAGCGACCAAATCAGCGATAACCTCTGGCGCCAGCATCATCATGATCACAGCGGCTGGCGCCGCCTTCGGGGGCGTGCTACGCCACACGGGGATCGCGGACACCATCGCGACACTCGGCGGTTCGGAGTCGGGGATTATGACATTATTGATCGCGTTTGCAGTCACCGCGCTCGTGCGCACGGCGCAGGGATCAGCCACCGTCGCGATGATCACCGCCGCACCGATCGCGCTTGCCTTTCTCGATGCCGGCACACTCGGCTTCCACCCGGTCTACCTCGCGCTGGCCATCGGCTGTGGCTCAAAGCCGATCCCTTGGATGAACGATAGCGGTTTCTGGGTGATCACGCGCATGACCGGGATGACAGAATCAGAGACCTTGCGCTTCGTAACCCCGATGATGAGCTCGATGGGCGTGGTCGGGTTGGTGGTGACGATGGTTGCGGCGAAACTCGTGCCTCTGGTGTGAGACACCCGATTGGGGGCTGAGACAATCACGTGCGCTGAAGGGTTGCCCTAGCGACTCGACGTGTTTATAACTTCTGCCACCGATGAGTATCCTCGACCACCGCCAGAAGAAAACTCCTGAAGAACTGCGTTCGTGGCGCTGGTTCGGACGCGATGAACTGCGCTCTTTCGGGCACCGATCGCGCGCAAAACAGGCGGGATTCGACCGCGAAGACTGGGAGGGCAAGCCGGTGATCGGGATCCTCAACACCTGGTCTGACCTGAACTCTTGCCACATGCATTTCAAGATCGTCGCGGAGCAGATCAAGCGCGGTGTCTTGCAAGCTGGCGGCTTGCCACTTGAAGTCCCGGTGATGTCGGTCGGTGAGAGCTACACAAAGCCGACCTCGATGCTCTATCGCAATTTCTTGGCAATGGAGACGGAGGAAATACTGCGCGCCAACCCGCTCGATGCCGCGGTGTTGATGGGTGGCTGTGACAAGACGACCCCGGCACTGCTGATGGGCGCGCTATCGATGGACATCCCGGTGATTTTCGTGCCGGCAGGACCGATGCTGCGCGGCAACTGGCGTGGCGAGACCCTTGGCAGCGGGTCGGACGCTTGGAAATATTGGGACGAGAAACGTGCCGGCAACCTTTCCGAGGATGCCTGGTGCGAGATCGAAGACGGCATAGCACGCTCGCCGGGTCATTGCATGACGATGGGGACCGCCGCGACCATGACGGCCATCGCCGAAACTCTCGGGTTTTCGCTCCCCGGCGCATCCTCGATCCCTGCGAGCGATTCCAGCCACATGCGCATGGCGACCCAGAGCGGCCGGCAAATCGTCGAGAATGCCTGGCGCGATTGGAAACCATCGGAATTCATCACCCCGGCCTCGTTCGAAAATGCGATCGCGGTCGACATGGCGATTGGCGGCTCGACCAACGCGATCGTCCACCTGATTGCGATGGCTGGACGTGCCGGGATTGAACTCCCACTGGAGAAGTTCGACGAAGTCTCACGACGTGTGCCACTGATGGTCGACCTGCGACCCGCCGGAAAGTTTTTGATGGAAGATTTCTACTTCGCCGGTGGGCTGCGATCGTTGCTCGAAGCGATGGGTGAGCACTTGCAGCGCGATTGCCTCACGGTCAACGGCAAGAGCCTCAGTGAGAACGTCGCTGGCGCAGAGGTTTACAATCAGAAGGTGATTCGTCAAGTCGCCGACGCTGGCGGAACCTCCGTCCTGCGCGGCAACCTCTGCCCCGACGGTGCCGTGATCAAACACGCAGCAGCCGATCCAAAACTACTCCAGCACACCGGCCCGGCGGTCGTTTTTGAAAACTACGCCGACCTCAAAGCGCGCCTCGATGACCCAGACTTGGAAGTGACACCCGACTCGATTCTGGTCCTGAAGAACGCCGGCCCCAAGGGCGCACCCGGCATGCCTGAATGGGGCATGTTACCGCTGCCAAAAAAGATCCTTGAGCAGGGAGTGCGCGATATGGTTCGAATTTCCGATGCGCGCATGAGCGGCACGAGCTACGGCACCTGCGTGTTGCACATTGCCCCCGAGAGCGCCATTGGTGGTCCGCTAGCCTTGGTAGAGAATGGCGACTTGATCGCACTCGATGTCGAGGCTCGCACCCTAACGCTACAAGTTCCGGAGGAAGAGCTGGCTCGTCGACGCGAGAACTGGTCAGCAGCAGAGCCACATTACCTCCGCGGCTACGGCAAGTTGTTTCTGGATCACGTCACCCAAGCGAACCAGGGCTGCGACTTCGATTTTTTGCACCGCGGGCCAGCAACACCAGAGCCCGCCATTTATTAAGAGATGAAAACAACCCCAGTCACCAGAGCAGACCTCACACGTTCGGTCATCGCCGTCCCGCCACTGTGTCGCCGTGCCGATGATTCTTTCTCGATAGATGCGACCGAGAACCGCAAGCTGATCGAGCATCTGGAAGGCGGAGGCGTCTCGACTTTGCTCTACGGGGGCAACGCCAACCTCTATCACATCGCCGTCTCCGAATACGACGAGCTACTAAATCTTCTGCAGGAGACCGTCGCGGATGATACCTGGGTAATCCCATCCGTCGGGCCGATGTTCGGGACGATCTTGGACCAGGCAGCCATCCTCAAACAGCACGACTTCCCGACAGCGATGGTTCTACCAACGCTCTTCCCCGCAACCGTTTCCGGTATCCAGACTGCCGTGCGCAAGTTTGTTGATACCGCCGGCATGCCGGCCGTGCTCTACATCAAAGACGAAAGCTACATCACTCCAGAGGGTGCTGCGCAACTGGTCGATGATGGAATTATCTCTTGGATAAAATATGCCATCGTGCGCGAGAATCCCACCGTCGACGAATATCTCACCAAGCTGATCGATCTCGTCGATCCAGGGATGATCGTCAGCGGGATCGGCGAGCAACCTACAATCGCGCACTTGAACAAATTTGGCCTGGCAGGCTTCACATCCGGCTGCATCTGCATTGCCCCATCGAAGTCGATGGAGGTCTTGCATGCGCTGCAAGCTGGGTCGCTCGATCGAGCCGAGGAGCTCATCGGGGAATTCAAGCCGCTGGAGGATCAGCGCAACGCGCATGGCCCGATCCCCGTCCTGCATCATGCCGTGGAACTGGCCGGGATCGCTGACACTGGGCCACCGCTACCGATGATGTCAGCACTGCCAGATGAAAAGCTTGCGGGAATCGAATCGGCTGCGCGGCAGATCGTCGAGATGCGCTCTTAGGGGTTGTCAGGAAATAAGTCATACAAAGATGCGCAGGATTTTTGGCCAGCACCAAGGCGGATAAGGCGATCATAGCGGGCTATCCGCCAAAGCGGAGGGTGGATTTGGGCGAATTCTAAAACGATTGTTGCCGGATCAGGTAAGTCCGACAGGCTCCTAGCGGAGCATTGGAACGCACGGTCCAAAGCTGAGCAGAGCTCCGCACGCCAAAACGCCTTCGGCTCCCGAACCCACTGGAACTTTTTGGAGTGCTGCGCTTTGAATCTGAGTCGGACGCGAGCTTCCTCGACCCAACCGTTCCAGCCTTCCCAACCCTGCCGATCCAGGCACTCGTGGGAAGAGGCAATTGAGGAAGTTGGCTGATCTGCGGACGAGCGCGGCGAAGCAGGGCTCCGCGTCGTCGCGCGAGGCAGGTTCTGCTTCCGTTCGTCACTTCGAGTGCTAGGATCCGGGGATGAATTTCGAACCTCTCCATGTCTCGTAGGCGACATCTGCTCATTTTACTGGTGCTCTCGGCCATCGTGCTTTTCACCGGCCTCGGCAATCGCACACTGCAGCGCGAGCGCGAGACGCGGATTGCGCTGACGGCGCGCGAGATGGCGGACGGTGGTAGCTGGTTGGTGCCAGAATATCGGGGGGAACTGCGCTTAAAAAAACCTCCCGTGCCCTACTGGATGGTCGCGGTTCTCTACAAGGCCGGGGTGCCGGTCAATTCGGCCTTCTGGGCGCGGCTACCGACGGCACTGATGGCGCTAGGCCTGGTGTTTGCAACCTACTTTGCTGGCGCGGCGATGGTCGGTCGCCAAGCTGCTTACCTAGGCGCGCTCGCCTTGATTACGACACAGCCGTTCCTAGTGCAGGGGCGCGTCGCCGAGGCGGATGCTGAGATGATGTTCTTCTTGGTGATGAGTGTCGGTTGCGCCTACGTCGCCATGCACCGCCGCGGTCATGGCTGGTGGTGGTTGGCCGCCGGTGGCTGCGCCGGGATGGCGTTCATGATGAAAGGGATCGCCGGCGTGGTGATCCCGATCGGTAGCATCGCGATGTTTGTCGCGCTGCGGCCGGATGCACTGCGAGGCGGGCGTTGGCGGTGGGCACTCGGAGGCTTACTTGCATGCTTGCTGATCGCGGCTCCCTGGTACTTCTACATTTACAATGTCACACACGGCGACGGCGCAGCCTCAGAGGCGATCGCGAAGCAGATGGAAGAAACCTTCAGTAGCAGCGCCGGCCGCCACCCGGAACCGTTTTGGTACTACTTGGAAAACTGGCCGGGCACGATGGCACCCTGGGGCTTGTTGGCACCCTTCGCAGGCTGGGCGCTGTGGAAACGTCGCCGTCACCGCGGGGTCGCATTCCTATTTGCCTGGTTCGTCGTCGGCCTGGTGTTGCTGAGCCTGATCACGACGAAGCAACGTCACTACGCGCTCATCTTGTTACCGCCAACCGCCCTCGCTGCGGGTTGGTGGATGACTTTGATGCTAGCGCGGCGCGGGATCCCGAAGGTGCGAGGGGTCGAAATCGTTTGCACGCTTCTCGCATTGGCGGCAAGCGCCTATCTCGGCTTCTTCCAGCCGAAAAAAGACGACGTCGGGGTGATCCCCGGATTCATGGAGCGGGCGGAGGCGCTAGCGGCCGAATCCGGGGAAGTCTGGACGACCGGAAAAATGCCGTGGTGCACCGAATTCTATTTCCAGCGCAAAGTGCAGTCGATGGGATCCGTTCCGAAAGCGTGGAGACGGGTTCCGCTGGGCGGCGCGATGGTGGCGATCCAGCAAGGCAAGCCGCTCAAGGGCATCAAAGATGTGGATGGCGAACTTGTCTTGGATGAGCAACGCGGAGACATTCGCTGCCAGCTGTATTTGAAAAAGACCGCAGGCGAGCCGTAGACCTGCGGTGGTTGCTTCTCCTCCTCGTCTGGTGCCATAAATCGGCAGGGGCATGACGCGGCCTCCCTGTGGCATTGGTTTAGCAGCCCGCCGATGCGTTTGCGCCTCTGCACGTCGGCGTCCAAGTTCGGTGGTGGTGGTTCCGATAGCAGCCGGTTGCCCAGACCCTGGTGGTTCCGCTCGTGGTGGTAGTGCTCGACTTACTCGCGGACTAGGAGCCGCAGGTGGCGTTCTCCAAGCACGACAACGCGACCCAGGCACTCCTCTTTAATCGACCTGACGAAGCGCTCCGCGAATGCGTTCAAGTTCGGACTTCTCGGCGGCAGCTTGATAGGCGTCACGCTGCCGCTCTCCAGGACTTGCCCCCGTCCAGCCATGTGGGCATCCTCCGCAGTGCTCGCTCCGATGAAGAAAAAAACCGCGCCCTCTTCTGGAACTATCTCCACGCCGAAAACTGGAACAGCGCACGAATCCTGTATGGGCGGCTGATCGATCCGAAGTCAAAAGAAGTAGCCCGGGAAATGATAATCCGGAAGCGCACCGCGAAGGTGCTGGCCGCCTTTGACCGCGATCTCGCCTTCGACCGCGATCTCTATAGGCGAGCCCGGTGGCATCTGGCAGAGATCATCTCCCTCCTGAAGGCCGCGGAAACCGAACCCGCCCTGTTGAAAGCGAAAGAACAGATCGACCAACTAGGTCTCGACCTGGACAAAAGAGAAGCGGCGGAGCGTTAGTCTAGCACTCAGGCAATATTCGCTATTTCTGGTCGATTCGTTGTAACCTCTGCCAGCCGTTCCTGATTTAGATGGCAGCCCGCCATGGATGTGGCACGCAAACCAATCACTCTAAATGACCGACGAGACTGACCAGAAGCTGCCCACCTGCCCCGACTGCGGAGCCGAGATCCCCGCGGGCACTCCAGAGGGTATGTGCCCGCAGTGCCTGCTCGGCGGCGGGCTCGATACCAATTCGCTCTCCGATAGCGATCCAGACGCAGAAACGCTCCCGTCGAATAACGCCGCCTCCGCGCCCACTCCGACTCAGAACCCCGAGTCGCCCGGCACCACCATCGACCGCTACAAGCTGCTCCAGCAGATCGGCGAAGGTGGCTTCGGCGTCGTCTACATGGCCGAGCAGACCGAACCGGTGAAGCGCCGTGTCGCGCTCAAGGTCATCAAGGCAGGCATGGACTCGAAGGAGGTCATCGCACGTTTCGAGGCCGAGCGTCAGGCGCTCGCGCTGATGGACCATCCCAACATCTCCAAGGTCCACGATGCTGGCACGACCGAGGCTGGGCGACCCTACTTCGTCATGGAGTTGGTCAAGGGGATCCCGATCACCCAGTATTGCGCCGTCCAAGAACTCGACACCAAGGCGCGGCTCGACCTATTCACCGATGTCTGTGCAGCTGTCCAACACGCTCACCAGAAAGGCGTCATCCACCGCGACCTCAAGCCATCGAACATCCTTGTCTCGCCAAACGATGGCAAGCCGGTGGTCAAGGTCATCGACTTCGGCATCGCCAAGGCGATCAGCATGGAGCTGACCGACAAGACGGTGTTCACCCAGCTCGGCCAGATGATGGGCACGCCGCAATACATGAGCCCGGAACAGGCCGAGCTCAACGCGCTCGACGTAGACACGCGCAGCGACATCTACTCGCTCGGCGTGCTGCTCTACGAGCTGCTCACCGGGACGACACCGCTAGACGGGACGCAGTTGCGCAGCGCCGCCTACGACGAGATGCAGCGCCTGATCCGCGAGGAGACGCCGGCCAAGCCGAGCACGCGTATCAGCGCCACCGCCCACACGAATCTCCCCCATCAAAACATCCCACCAGGAGCCCTCAAGGGCGACTTGGACTGGATAACGATGAAGGCGTTGGAGAAAGATCGGGCACGGCGCTACGAGACCGCCATTGCCTTGGCGCAAGACATCGCGCGGCATCTCGGTGACGAACCGGTTTCGGCGGGACCACCGACAGCGGGCTACCGGCTCGGGAAGTTCGTGCGCCGCAACCGGGGCAGGATTGTAGGCGGAGGGATCGCTGCTGCGGCGCTTCTCGTCGGCCTGGCGGTGGCAGGGCTCGTATGGATGGACGCCAGATTTGAAAAGCGGGAACGCGCAGCGGAATTTGAGTTTCAGGCGGCCACTCTCCTTGACGACGCCGAGCGGTTCATGGAAAACAACGCTGAAATAGAATTCGAAGACGCGTCGAATCTCTACCAGGCGCGGGAACTGAGTGAGAGGTTGGCGCTGCTGCCAGGGATCGACGAGGCGGGATCGGACATCACATCCCGCCGCGACGCCCTGTTAAAGAATCTCATATTAGAAGAGAAGACCAGGGCGTTCGCGGACGAAATCGAGGAGAGCCTGATCGAAGGACTCGCGCAATTGGATCCGACCCATTCCATTTCGGGTTCCGTCTCAGGGGCCTTTGAAACGTATGGAATGGATCCACTCGGATCGCCTGAGGATGAGGTGGTGGCGACCGTGATGGGGCAGCGTGAGGCCGTCAGGGAACGAATCATCGGTGGGCTGTTCGAATGGGCAAATTCGTTGGACGATACCGACCCGGAGAAGGCGGCGCGCCTCAACCGGATCATCGCACGGTGCGATTCCGATCCCTGGCTCCAATCGCTGCAGGATGCGGTTGAGGAAGGCGATAAAGACAGGCTCGTGGAGCTGGCTGATTCGCCTCAACTCGCCAAAAGGCCGATGACGACTCTGCAACGGCTGACCTCCGCTCTGGAGAAGGCCCAGCTCGCCGAGGCTGCGGAAAAACTGATGCGCCGCGCCCAACGAGAGGCACCCGAAAGCTTTTGGAGCAACTTTCTCCTCGGGATCGAGCTGGCAGCGTCGAAGGATCCGAAGGATTCCAAAGATCTCACCGAAAAAACCCTCCGGTTACCCGATCTCAGCATGGGACAATCCCTTCCCGGGGGGAGCAAGAAGTCGATGCCATGGACAAGGTCATTACCGAGACCCGAAGTCGAGGAAGCGATCGGCTTCTTGCGGGTCGCCGCGGCCGCAAGGCCTGGCTCGGACACTGCCTGGATGTTGTTGGGGATCACCCTAGCAGGCGGAGGTCATGTGGAGGAGGCCATCTCGTCTCTCCATCGGGCCATCAGGCTAAATCCAGAAATGGCTAGCACCCATATGATGCTCGGTACGATCTTGGTGGGGCAGCGGAGACATCAGGAAGCCATCGCGCCTCTGAAAAGCGCCCTCGAAATCGAAGAGAGCATGTGGTCATATTATTCCCTCGGAATCGTCCTGGCGGAACTGGGCAGGTACGATGAGGCGCTAGTCTCATTCCGAAAGGCCGCGGATCAAAAAGAGGGAGAGTCCGAATCGATCAGATACTTAGTCGGACTCGACCCGAAAGGTTCGACACCCGATGAGAAATTTGCCATGAATCG
>JBLHKE010000161.1:0-12132 GCA_047619485.1 Verrucomicrobiales bacterium
CCCCGCCGCTGACGACGTAGAGATCGTTGTCACCATCACCATCGGCATCGAACAGCAGCGCTCCCATGTCTTCGCCCTGTAGTTCGTCACTGCTCAGCGCCAACGGGGATGCCTTCCAGCCGCCATTGGCCTGGCGGAGATACAGCGCGCGTGGCGAGCCTTTGCTGCCGCCAAGGTAGAGGTCGTCGAGGCCATCGCCGTTCACATCGCCCCATGCCTGGCCGGGACCGAGTTGCGACAGCTTATTCGGCAATAGCGGTTCACGGGCGAAGTCGTCAAAGCGAGTTTCGCGATGCTGAATCTGCGCGACCGTCCCATCGCGTTCGAAGAACACGTCCTCAGGATCGTAATCCGATCCCGGCCACGGTGTGGTTCCGGTTTCTGTGATGATGTAGTGGGCACCGGCATCGAGGTTCTCGAGGACTTGGCTCTCGCCGCTCGGCCAGACAAGTTCGAGGCGCGCGGCACTCTGCGCTACGCCGAGGCCAAAGTGTAGGATCGGCTGGTCGCTACCGAGGTAGCCGCGGGAGGTGATAAGGGTGCGTACCTGTGGAATTTGATCGTCGGGTTTGGTAAACAGCCGCGCTTGCACACCGATCCCCTGGCGGTTGGATTTGGTCCCGCGGAACCCGAACGAGATGCTGTTACCTGCCTCAGCGCCGGTGTTGTGATAGATCGCGACCTGGTCATCGAGGCGCACGCTCACCATGTCGAGCGCGCCGTCGCCATCGAGGTCACCGACCGCGCAGCCGTAGCTCATGCCGTAGTGATCGATTCCCCATTCCTCCGAGACATCGGCGAACTTCATGCCACCTAGGTTGCGGTAGGCTCGGTTTTTCTCTTTCAACGGAGGTAGGTGCCGGTAGCGCTCCCATTGCGTTAGCTTGCGATCTTTGTTCTTCAGTTCGTCGTCATCGCGCTCGTTGAAATTGCGCGACATGCCGCACTGGAAGAAGGCGTCGTTGAGCCCGTCGTGGTCGAAGTCACACAGGCGCACCGCCCATGTCCAGTCAGTGCTGGCGAGCCCGGCGAGGTAGGCGCCCTCGAGAAATCGCCCGTTCCCGGCGTTTAGATAGAGCGAGTTGCGCATCAGCTGAGCGGGTCGGGCGTTGTCCAAGAACCACTTCTTGGCCGTCATGCTGCCCATCGCCGTCTTCTGCTTGTAGTGGTTGCTGCCGGCCATGTCTCCGATGAGAAAATCGTTCAAGCCGTCGGCGTTGAGATCACCAAAGTCTGCCCCCATCGAGAACCAGGTGAGGTGTCCGACAATGACGTTGGTCACATCCAAGAAAGTGCCATCGCCGCGGTTCATGTAGAGGTGATCCTGGTCGTCGAAGTCGTTGCCGACCCACAGGTCGGTCCAACCATCTCCATTCCAATCCCACCACGTCGCGGACAGTCCGTGTCCGCGGTGCTTGATCCCGGCAGTCTCGTTGACCACCTCGAACTTGCCATTGCCATCGTTGCGGCAGAGCAAATCCGGCCGGCCGACGACCATCGACTCCCAGTCGCTGTCGCCGGTCTGGCGAGCTTCATAGAACTTCTCGAATTTTTTCAGCACCTGCGGCTTTCCACCCGCCCCAGCCTCGATGGTTGTCTCGCTGGGGAACCCCTCAGGCCGGTACCAGCGGTTGGTGAGCACGTAGAGGTCGAGGTCGCCGTCGCCGTCGTAATCGCAGAACGATGGCGTGTGGCTGGCGTCTGTGAAGGCGACGCCCCAGGCCTCAGCTGATTCGACGAAGCTACCGTCCCCCTGATTGATGAACAGCTGGTTGGCCGAGATGTAGTTGCAGATGTAGAGATCGCTGTCGCCGTCGTTGTCGATATCTGCGAAAGCACATCCCACCGCCCAAGAGTCGCCACCGCCGATGCCGGCCTTGGCGGTGATGTCTTCAAATTTCATCCGCGAGGTCTGGCGGAACAGCTTGTTGCCGAGCGGGCCGCTGGCGAGGAACACGTCCTGTTGGCCGTCACCATCGACATCCGCGATGGCGGCACCACCGGCAGACATCGCCGAGGCGTAGAGATAGCGCAGAGGGTGATCCTCTTTGATGGGATTGACGAAATCGATCCCGGTATCCGCAGCTCCCAATTCGACGAAGCGTGTCGATGCTTTGTCCGGAAGGGGCGCGAAGGGAATCTTCTCGACGGTTGCCGCCGTTGCCGCCGGCGCGCCGGGCTGTGGCGTGGAGGTTTCTTTATCGCTGCGTTTGTTGCAGCCGACCGGGATCAGGCACACACACGCGAGAAGCAACGCGTGGCAGGCATTTCTGGGACGAAACATTGAGATCGGGAGTGGTGGCTTCTGTAAAAACAAAAACGGCCGGCGCCGAAGCGCCGACCGTCAAAGAACACAAAAAAGTGTAAGACGAATAACCGGTCTGCTAGGAGCGACGGCGGCGAAGGATCAGGGCGAGTCCAGAAAGGCCAATGAGCGCGGTTCCAGATGGCTCAGGAATACCTGCAAGCGCACCGATCGCAGCTCCACTGAGCACTTCGTTGTAGACGCGAACGTCATCGATATCTCCGTTGAGCGATCCGCCGTTGCGCGAAGTTCCGATGAGTAGGATTTCATTCACGTTAGCGGTGTAGGCACCAGTCCCTGGAGCGTTACCGGATGCGATGTTTACGCCATCCAGAAAGATCTCTTGAAGACCGCCAGTGGTGTTGGTGAAGGCAACGTGGTGCCAGGCACCTGCCTCGGTGCTGGTGGCACCGCTATTAAGGTCATCACCCCAGTGGCCAGAGTGGTACTGGGCGTTACGCGCACCGAGGTGGAGCACATCACCGCTGCTGCCACCGAAGATCATGTTGTCGCCTGTCTGGTTGTTGAAGCGGACAAAGGCTGCCATCGTGTAGTTGTCGGCGCCAGTAATTCCCAAGGCTCCAACGGTCGCCCCAGGGCCGGCAGAAAGGTGTGGTGCGGCAACGCCTTCCAAACCGTCAGTGGTAGGGCTAAACGAGGCGTAGTTGCCTCCGGATGGGCCGCCTGCAACAATGGATACACTCCCACCTGCAGAACCGCCTACGACTCCGCCATCAGAGAGAACGGTGCCATCGGCTTGGACACCGAGGGTGTCGGCGTCGAAAGTGTAGTGGCCGAGGAGAGCTGCATTGGCTGGAATTGCGCTCGCAGCGAGTAGAGGAAGGATTAGTTTTCTTAATTTCATAGACTCTTTCTATCGGGTTGAGGACTTTGAGGATTAAGGATTGATTTGGTCGAATTTGATCAAGACCAATCTCTTAGAGGGTTAATGCTTTGAAAAACGCTATGATATAATCGGCACCTGAGGCAACGAAAATCGTCACTATTTCGATTTTTTGCCTTTCCTTGTGCTTTCAGTTCTCCCGAGGGTGCCGGTAGCGGCCAAAGAGGCAGCGCAACCCATTGAATCTACGGGTGTTTTGACGAGTCTCAGGCTGGCGGTTCATCCAGCCCGCGAGCGACACCAGGATCAAGGACACCTCAATTCGAATGTGTCCATCGTGTCATTTTCGCATTTTTCTGACCCGTAAAGCGAACCAGATCGGATATCCCAGTGCAATCGAAGGATTAAATGTGACCCCAGCTCCCAACCGCTACTCCGGTGCCTGCAGTTCGTTGGTGGTCGCGCTGACGACCTCTTCGACGGTCGTTTCGCCCGAGAGGACTTTCTCCCAGCCATACTCGCGCATGCCGATGAAGCCTTCTTTTGCCGCCAGCGCCTTCAGCTCGGCGCTCGACTTGCCCTGGACGATCGCCTCCTCCATCGCGCCAGTGACGAGCACAATCTCGTAGATGGCCATGCGGCCTTTGAATCCACTGTGGCGACACTGATCGCAGCCACCGGGCTGCGCAGTGAAAATCTGGCCGTCCTGGCCGACAGGGAATTTGATGCTCTTGAGATACTCCGGCTTGTAGATTGCCGGCGTGCGACAACTCGAGCAGAGGCGCCTAACCAATCGCTGCGCCAAAAACGCACGCACCGAAGCCGCCACGAGGAACGGCTCGACGCCCATGTCAGTGAGTCGGCTGATGCCGCCGATGGCGTCGTTGGTGTGCAGGGTGCTGAACACCAGGTGACCGGTCAACGAGGCGCGCACGGCAATCTCCGCCGTCTCGAGGTCACGCATCTCACCGATCATCACGATGTTCGGATCACCACGTAGGATGCTGCGCAAGGCGCGCGCGAAGGTCAGTTCGATCTCGGGTTTGACCGCGATCTGCATCACCCCGTCGAGCTTGTTCTCGACCGGGTCCTCGACCGTCATGATGCGTGTCTCGAGCTTGTTCAGCTCGGAGAGGAAAGTGTAGAGCGTCGTCGATTTACCGGAACCGGTCGGACCAGTGATCAGGACGATGCCGTTCGACATCGCCAGCAGGCGCTCAACCTTGCCACGCGCGTCGGCGGTCATGCCGAGTTTATCCAGGTTGAACTTCTCCTGGTTGAGGAGGCGCAGACTGACACTCTCACCTTCGACTGTCGGGATGGTGGCGACACGCACGTCAATGTTCTGGTCTTCGAGCGACAAGTTGATACGTCCGTCCTGCGGCAGGCGACGCTCGGCGATGTCGAGGCGCGACATGATTTTCAAGCGGGCGATCACCGACGACTGCAGCTGGCGGATGTTCTCCGGCACCGGCACATCGATCAGCATGCCGTCGATGCGGTAGCGGATACGTAGGTCTTCTGCCAACGGCTCGACGTGGATGTCGGTCGCGCGCTGCTCGAGTGCCTCGCGGATGATCTGGTTGACGAACTTCACCACGGAAGCCTCCTCGTCCTCCTCCTCGTCGAGGACATTGGCATCATCCTTGTCGAACTCGAGCGCGTCCGTGTCGAATTCGCGACCTTTGAGGATCTCCTCGAAAGTGTCTGCGCCGACACCATACAGCTCTTGGATCCCTTGGATGATCCGTGTGCGCGAAGCCATGCGCCACTCGATCGGACACGGGATCATCTGGCTAGCAGCCTGGCGCGCCAGCAGATTGAATGGGTCGTAGGTCGCGATGCGTAACTTTAGTCCACCTGGATCGACCACTGGTGTCTCATCGCCAGCCTCTTCGTCAAATTCGATCGCCGGCGGCTCTACCAGTTCACCGTATTCGTCGATATCAGCATCGAGTTCTGCCGCCGTCCCGTAACCGAGCGGCAATAACCGGTGCTTCAGCGCGAGCGCCGCTGAACACACTTTTCGCAACTGGCGCTTGCGGCGCGGATGTAGTTCCGCCTCCCAGGGCAGCCCCAGCTCTTCGCTTAGATCTTTGAGGAACACTTCCTCCTTCACAACATTGGCGTTGAGGATATCCTCGATGGTCGAACGTTGCCCGGCCGATGCCTCCTCCACGATCTTGGTGAAATTGGCAATTTCATCAGCATTACTGAGCTGGGAGAGTTTTAAGAAAATTTGATTCATGCAAAAAGGGATAGGGATCGCTCACAGGTAAAGCGGCAGCCGTTGGTGACTGCACGCCAAACGACCGTGGGACAGGTTGCCACAACAGAAAAAAATCCGCACGTCCTATTTGTGCGGATTTTTGAAATTATGTTCAAAGAGAAGCCATTACAATTGCATGACAATCGCCTCCCCCTCTCAACCGAAACCCGGCTCTAGCCGAATAGCCAAGCTCCGCGAAGGAATTACTCCCCTGAAGCCGCTGCTGCCGCGGGAACAGCGAACACTTTGCCAGTGTAGGGACACTTCACCTTAGTGCCAGCCGAATGCCCCTCGACGTCAACGACTTGGTTGCTCGAGGCGAAGGGACTGTAGACGTAATTTGGCTTGCCAGGCACCCGTTTGCCAATCGGCACCGCAGCAGCCTCCTTCTTCGGTAGCGCGAGTGGCTCAGAAGTCGGTGGAGCCTGATTTCTCGGGATCTGCATCAACGGATCAACTGGCAGATTGTCAGAAATCTCGATTTTCTCAAACGTCTCTTTCTTCAGAGCGGCGGCAACAAGTTCATCCTGCTGGATCGGCTGGTTAATAGACTGGGCACTGGGCTTCGCGGCCACTTGCTGTGGTTGCACCCTGCTAGACGACTGGAGCGTCTGGCGAACTGGCGTCGAGGCGACCATTTGAGTCGACCTTGAATTGCTTGGAGCGAGCATTTCAGGCATGCCTGGAACGACGAACGATTTCTTGGTGTAAGGGCAACGCACCCGCACTCCGGGTTTATAATCAGAGACATCCACGATCAGGAGCTTCTCCGTGTGGGGGCTGTAGACAAAGCCTGGCTTGTGTTCAACCGGCTGCGCCGTGACGACTCCCGAACGAAAAAGAGGGGCGTTGTGCTCTGCCGACTCGACTTCCACGATCTCTTGGACGATTTCGCGCTCCTGAGGAACGGACTCACCTAGCATCTGATCGGATTGGCCATCGGCGAGGAACTGGATCAATCCATCGCTTTGAATTCTGCTCCAAGCACCTGAGCTGGAGGTGCTACAAGAAACTTGGAAGGATCCCAAGGCGATCGCGCACGCGCTGAGGAGGAAGCGGTAGGCTAGTTTGCTTTTCATTGACTGATTGGCAGTAGAATTAAGTATCATCGTTTCGGCATCAAAAATAGCCGAGTTTTTTGATATTGCACGCAATGTTTTGTAACACCTATAATTTCCGCAATTTATATTCTCAAAATTGAGAAGAAACAGCCTCCTCCACATTTCTTATTTGCCGAATTTCACTTGTTTTGCTTACATGTGATCGCGAAACACGATCCGGCACGATAATTTTCAACTTTTAGATAATTTTAATATTTAAAAGAAATATCCATAAACTAGAGTTATTGTATTCGCTCATCTCAAATTGCTACCTTAACGGCCAGGTATTTTAAAATTTCTCATCGCTTTGAACGAACGACTCACTCCTCTGCTGACTGCTGGCAGAAGCACTCTGGCCGTCCTTGCTGGGATCATGGCGCTGCTGTCGTTGACGTCTTGCGAGGAACGTCCAGCTCTCAAAATTCTCTCTGATCAAGGGGTGTCAGCCACGCCAGCGTCTCTCGTCGAGGCGACCTTGAACAACCAGGCACACCTCATCCAGCTTTTGACCCAGGTTGGTGTGCGTCCGGACGACTCGCGCGACGCAGACGGGCGAACCGCCCTGATGATTGCCGCACGCAACGGCTACGCGGAGGCGCTTGGATTGCTGGTAGAAAAGACGCAGAATTTTGACATCGCTGACTCAAGAGGCATGACCGCGCTCGCGTATTCGGTCTGCAATGACCAGTGGCCGATTGCCGGCCAGCTGCTCCGAGCGGGAGCCTCTGCGAATGCCATCTGCCACACGAAACAGCCACTACTTGTCTCAGCGGTTATGCGCTCCGAGGAAACCGCCTTGGATCTTTTGCTAGAGCATGGCGCGAAAGCGGGAATGGACGACGCCCTGCTGATCGCAGTCACCGAGGGCAAGATCGAACTAGCGGAGAAATTGCTCCAGGCCGGGGCGAGTCCAGACGCCGGTGCCGACGCCAAGTTGCCTGTGCTCAATGTCGCGATGCAGAATGGCAACGATCGCTGCGTCGATCTACTGATCGAAGCTGGCGCCAACCCGAACGCGGTCGACGACGAGTCAATGAGCGCCTTCGGCTACGCGATCGCCGAAAACGACGCCGAGCTGGTCTCGGAGTTGATGAAACACTCCGCAGATTTGAACCGTCCCTGCAAGGACGGGCTCACAGCCGTAGCCGCTGCCATCGAGAGCCAGTCGGCAGCTGTTTTGAAAACCCTGATCACTGAGGGCAAAGCAGAGATCATCCCCGCCATCGTCACCAGTGCCGTCGACGCGGGATCTCCGGAAATCCTCGAGGTATTGCTCGACCACGGTACCGACATCGACACGCCCGACAGCAACGGCGACACCCTCCTCGCACGTGCCGTCCGTACTGGAGACCAGCGCAAGGTCGAGCTCCTCATCGGGCGCGGCGCCAATCCGAAGGTGGACAGCCATGAAGGCCAACCACTGCTCGCTCTGGCGACTGCATTGAAAAAGCCTGACGTGATCGTCGCCCTGATCAAGGGAGGTGCCGATCCGAATCTCAAATTGAAGGATCCCATCAGCGACGCCTATCGCGAGCTCGTCGACAGCCGCACCTTCTCCTTCTACTCCAAGCGCGACAGCCGCTTCACCCCACTGATGGTGGCCGCCTCGCACGGTCATGCCGATACCGTGCGCGCGCTGAAACAGAACGGTGCCAGCACCGGTAACTACACGCGCAATTGGAAGCGCTACCCGATCTCGTTCGCTTCCGAGGCGCGCAACATCGAGGCGCAGCAGCTGCTCGTCGGCTACGACCCGCTCCATCGCAAAGACGCCTTCAAGATCGTGATCGACCTCTCCACCCAGCGCGCGGTCATGTATAAGAACGGGTTGGTGCACATGTCGAGCCAGGTCTCGACTGGCAAGTCCGGCTACCGGACGCCCACCGGCGAATACGTCGTCACCCACAAACACCGCGCACACACTTCGACACTTTACGGTTCGTCGATGCCCTATTTCATGCGCTTCAGCTGCAAGGCTTTCGGCACCCACACCGGTTACGTCCCGAACTACCCCGCCTCGCACGGCTGCATCCGCATGCCAAACTCGAGTGCCCGCGCCTTCTTCAACGAGGCTCCGCGTGGCACCCCGGTGAGCATCGTCAACTAGTCGGCGCAGCCTAGACAACGCCACGTAGCGTAGGCTTTAGCCTGCGACCGCCGAAGCGCCCCCGTTCCCTCATGGCCAGTGCCCGAACGGAACTCGAAGACGCTCTCGCGTGTCGGAGCAAACACTGGCCATGTGCGAACGAGACTGCCATCCCCAACGCAGGCTGAAGCCTACGCCAAGATCTCCCTGGCGACCTCACCGTGCACATCGGTCAGTCGGAACGGCCGCCCAGCATGGTTGAAGGTCAGTTTTTCGTGATCCAACCCTAACAGATGCAGAATCGTCGCGTGCCAGTCGTGGATGTGCATCTTTCCCTCGACCGCCTCGTAGCCATACTCGTCGGTCGCACCATAGCTGAAGCCACCTTTAACCCCACCGCCAGCCATCCAGGTGGTGTAGCCCTTGTTGTTGTGGTCACGCCCGTCGCCGCCCTGGCCGTGTGGCGTGCGACCGAACTCCCCCGCCCAGACGACGAGCGTGTCATCGAGCATGTTGCGGCGCTTCAGGTCTGCGAGTAGGCCGGCGATCGGTTTGTCGATCTCACCACAGCGAGCCGGCAGATCGTTGGATAGGTTGCGATGGTGATCCCAGTTGCCGTGCGACAACTCGATGAAACGCACGCCCTCCTCGGCGAATTTTCGCGCGAGCAAACACTGCCGGCCAAAACGATCGGTCTCGCTGCCATCGATCCCGTAGAGTTCGAGCGTCTCCTGCTTCTCAGCGTTGAGATCCATGAGCTCTGGCAGGGCATCCTGCATGCGGAATGCAAGTTCGAACGATTCGATCACGCCCTCGACGCCCTGATGCTCACCTTCGCGTTGCAACTTCGCACGGTTGAGTTGTTGGACAAAATCGAGCTGGAGGCGCTGCTGCTCTTTGCTCAGGTTAGGGTTGGCGATGTTCGGGATGTGATCGCGTGGATCACGGCTGCCACGACGGCCACCGCGGCGCGGTTGGACTCCACCGAAGCGCGCTGCTTGGTAAGCGGCAGGCAAGAAAGCGCTGCCGTAGTGCTGCGCGCTGCCGTTCGGAGGATTGAGGGCGACGAAACCGGGGAGGTCGGCATTCTCCGTGCCCAGACCATAGAGCGACCACGCCCCGAGCGAAGGGCGGACGAACTGGAAGCTACCGGTATGCATCTGCGTCTGCGCCTGCGGGTGATTCGGCAAGTCGGTGTGCATGCCTTTTAGCAGGCAGAGGTCATCGGCGTGCGCAGCGAGTTCTGGCATCAACTCGGAAATCCATTGGCCACTCTTGCCATGCTGCTTGAACTCCCACGGCGACCCCATCAGCTTGCCGCTGCGGATACGGCCAAACTTGCCAGCCTTGCCATCATCGGATTGCAACTTCGGCTTGTAGTCAAACAGGTCGACGTGTGACGGCGCGCCACGCATCGCCAAGAAGATGACCCGCTTGGCTCGGGCTGGGAAATGCGGCGCTTTCGGTGCGAGAGGATTACTGGTCGTCAGAATCTTCTTCTCCGCGCGCGCCTGTTCGTGCGCCATGGCCGCGAAGGCTAGATAGCCGAAACCACTGGAGATCGATTTGAGCGCGGAGCGACGCGAGAACAATGGGTGTTGGTTCAAGTTCATGACTAGTTCAGTTCAGGTAACGGAATTCGGCCGAGGCCAGCAGCGATTGACAGAAGGCGGTGAAAGCGAGCTCCCGATCCTCACTCGCACGACCGGTGGCGATCTCGAACCGCTGGAAGAATCCCTGAGCAGCAGCGAGCTCCGCCTTGGTGGCAGCGCGAGCGTAGCAGAGGAGGAAGGCTCGTTCGATTTGGGCGTTGCCGTTTTCCTCCTCAGCTTTGACGCGCTGGAACAGAGCTTCGGCTTGGGCGAGGACGAAGGCGTTGTTCATCAGGTAGAGCGCCTGCCCCGGCACATTGGTCTCCTCGCGCTCACCAGTGACAATGGTCGGATCGGCAGCATCGAAAAGTGCCAGCGACTCAGGTAGGGCATCGCGGACGATCGGTAAGTAGACCGAGCGGTAATCGTCCTCCGGCTCGTTGAACTGATCGGCAGCAACCCGGCCGGACTCGGGGACTACGGAACCGAGCGGACGCCGCGTGTCGAGCTTGCCGCTGACGTAAAGCATGGCATCGCGCAATTCCTCGGCATCGAGCCGCCGTGGGGTCATCCGCCAGAGGAGCTGGTTGTCAGGATCTTTGGTGAACGCCGCCTGATCGAATCCACTTCCCATTTTGTAGGAAGCGGAATTGACGAGCCCGCGGATCATCGACTTGGTCGACCAGCCGCGCTCCACGAATTGCAACGCCAGGTGATCGAGCAATTCTGGATGGGTTGGTGCTTGGCCGGTCGCACCGAAATTGCTGGTCGAAGAAACAATGCCACGCCCGAACAGTTGCGCCCAGATACGGTTCGCCATCACCCTGGCCGTCAGTGGATTGTCCTCGGAGACGAATGACTGAGCCAGCTCTAGCCTGCCGCTGGATGCGGTTGGCATCTCAGGACTGCCAAGCACCTGCAAGGAACCGCGAGCGACTTTCTGCGCTGGGCGATCGAGTTCGCCACGCACCAGCACCGTCGGCTCGACGATGAAATCGCGATCCTGCACGCCCATCGCGAGGGTCTTCGCCACGCCATTTTCGTCGTAGCGGTTGAGGCGGGCGTTCAATTGCGATTGCGTGGAACGTAGGCGGAGAAGCGTCTGTGCATTCGTCTGCCCGCCTGACAGGCGATTGCTCCGCGCCTGTTGCTGCGCCTCCACCAGCTGCTGTTCAACGCTGGCGATCCGTTCTTTCAGCTGATCGATCTCCGCTAGGCTCATCGAGTCCAGCGCCTTCTTGTCAGCGATCGGCAATTCGAGCAGCTTTGTTCCGCGACGGTTGGTGATGACGTTGACTGTGCCAAAGAAGGTTTTGGTGCTCTGGAAAATTCCCGAAATGGCGTAGTAGTCAGCCGTCGGAATCGGGTCGCTCTTGTGATCATGACAGCGCGCACATGAGACAGTGAGCCCGAGGATCGCCTGCGTCGTCGTGTCGATCTGCTCGTCGGCGAGGTCGAGCGCAAACTGGCGCGGGTCGCGCTCGTTGAGCCCCTTGGTACCAATCGCGAGGAAGCCCGTGGCGATGAGGTTCTGCTGCCACTCAGCATCGCTTTTAATCTTCAATTGGTCACCAGCGATCTGCTCCATGACGAATTGATCATACGGCTTGTCCTCGTTGAAGGAATCGATGACGTAGTCGCGGTAGCGCCACGCGTGGGGGAACCCCATGTTGACATCCTTACCGGTCGATTCCGCGTAGCGGGCGACATCGAGCCAGTGGCGTCCCCAACGCTCGCCGAACTGTTTTCTGCCTAGCAGTTCATCGACCTTGGCCCGGTAGGCTGCCTCGGGATCTATGCGCCAAGCTTTACTGTAGGCCGCGATCTCCTCGGGGGTCGGGGGTAATCCGATCAGATCGAAATAGAGGCGTCGCAACAGCTGGTCGGCACGCGCCTCAGCCGCAGGCTTGAGCCCCGCCGCCTCGAGTTTTGCCAA
>JBLHKE010000162.1:0-12131 GCA_047619485.1 Verrucomicrobiales bacterium
GACGATCTTGTCAGGGTCTTGGGCGGCGATCTCGAGTCGCTGTTGGCTAAGCGCATCGTCCTCAAGCAGCGCCAGCAAGGCGGCGCGGCGTGCCCCGGCGCGCGGATCGCTCAGGGTGGCCTTGAGGTTTTCGGTCGGCATGAGCGTGCGCAGTGCTTGCCAACATGAGTAGAAAACGATGCGGTCAGTTTCGGTCGCACTAAGCTCTAGCAGAAGCTCGGCACTCGATGTCGCGCCGAGCTGGTGCAGTGTTAGGACTGCTTGATGGCGGATGCGTGGGGAAAGATCAGCCAAGGCGGCGGTCGCGCTAGCCAATGCCGCATCGCTCGGCTCGCGGTGGTGGGCAAGGATTCGTAGGGATTGGATTTGGGCATTGGGCGAGCCGTTGGTAACGTCCGGGAGCGGACCCATCCTGCCGAGCGTCCATAGTCCCCAGGTCTCTTGCTGTTTGCTTCCTTGGGGAATGGCGAAGGGCTTGCCACGGCGTAGCAACTCGTCCTGCGCCTCGCTCCGGCGAGCCGGAAGCGGGCTTCCCAAGCCGGCGATGAGTTGCGTTTGGGTGCGGGATCCGATTGATGGCAGGCGGTCTCGCTGGGCGGGTTCGAATCGCTTGGGTTTGATCCGATAGATGCGGCCTTCATTGACCATCTCGCCGTCGCGCAGTTCCAGCCCATACTGCCGACCCCAGCTTGAGATGTAGACGCCGCCATCAGGACCGATCTCGATGTCGACTGGGTCGAAGCTGCGGCCACCACTCTTCTGCATCGCGCGACCGCCGTCAGCGTGTGCGAAAATTTCGAGTTGGTCACGATCTGGTCGCAGCAACGCGCCCTGCCACTCGGGTCGATAGATGTAAACTTCGCGCCTCAGCCAGTCGTTGACCAAGAACACTCCGCGATATTTCTCAGGGTAACCCGGAACCGAATAGAAGGTGACACCGGTGCCGGAGCCCTCGAAGAGCGGTCCGGAGGAGGGTGCTGATGGCAGGTGGTCGTCGCCTTTCCAAGCGTAGCTCCACGGGTGCCCCCAACCGAAATTCGCCGCGTAGAAGGGGGAGAAAAATTTGTCCCCTTGGGTCTGATCGTTGTCGGTTCCAAGCCAGTCGAAACCATCGTCGTAGGCGATGTCCCACGGGTTGCGGAAACCGCGTGAGATGATTTCGAGGTTTTCGCCGTTGGGGGCGCAGCGCAGCACGCCCCCGTTCAGCCCCCAATCGTCTCTGGGATCGTGGTAGTTTTTTTGGTAGCCTCCCTTATCTGTTTCGACCGGTTGCGGGAAATCGGGCGTCCCCTCTGGCAGTGTGACACCCCACAGTTCCCGGAAGGCGGCCGGTGCGATGCGGTCGGGTGGCGAGCTGAGTCCTTTCGAGTTTCCCTTCGACATGTAGAGCTTGCCATCGGGGCCAAAACTGAGCCCGTGGAGACCGTGTTCGAGATTCCCGAGGTCGGTGTACAGCCGCAGGTATTCGTCGGCCTCGTCGTCACCGTCGAGATCTCGCGCGACTGTCAGATCTGGTGCATTGGCGATGTAGAGTCGATCACCTTTCCACGCGAGCCCCTGGATGGCATTGAGGCCAGTGGCGAAGAGCTTGCGCTGATCTGCGCGGCCATCTCCGTCTGAATCGATGAGGATGAAGACGGAGTCGCCGGGCGTCTCGGGTGTCGGGTTGCGATACTGCGGTCCCATGCCGACGCACAATCGGCCGCTTGTATCGAAGGTGATTGCGCAAGGGTTGCGTACCATTGGTTCACGCGCGAACAGCGTGACCTCCAAGTCGTCGGCGACGATTGGAAAATCGTCAGCCGCCTGCGCGGCAAGTGCTGAGAGGAAAAGGAGAAAGGTGTAAGCGCGCATCTGAACCACGCTGCAGACTAGGTTCTGGCCTTTGGCATGGCGACTAAAAAGCGGACGCGATGGCTTGCTGATATGGTGAAGCGCAGCGATCTCCCCAGCCGCCTGCTAGCGGGCGCCGTCGCTGAGATCCTCTGGTTTCACGGCGAGAGTGGAACATTGCGAACCGTGGATGGCTCGTCGACAGGCAGGCTGATTGGTGGTATCTGTCCAGCGTGATCGCCGTCTTTTCAGACAAAGCCGGGGCAACCTGGCGTTTTGTTACGCTTAGTATTCTCATCTGGGCGCTGAGTTCCTGCGGGAAGAAGGCGGCGCCGGTCGGGGACGGAAGCGCTGGCGACGGTGATGTCTCGCCATCGATCGAGGCAACTCCAGCGATCGTGGCAGAGCTTTCGACGGTGCCGGGGCTTGCCGACCGCAGCGCCGATGCGCCGCTAGCCAAGCTGTTCGACAAGACGGACCCTGCGGCCGATGCGGGGTGGACCTCGGAGGCATTCAGCAAGGCTGCTGCCGAGCAGCTGCACCACCTCGCCGACCTGATCGAGGATCCGGCGCAAACCGCCTCGCTCGCTCCGGATTTGGTCACTGCTGATTTTGCGGCGACCACTCTGCGGCCAGCGCTGGATGAGGTTTACCACGACGGAGGGATCAGGGTGGGCCGGTCGGAAGGTGATCTCGCAGCACTCGGAGAGAGTTTCACCGGCGCCGACGGGCTGGGGGGCATGCTAGGCTCGCTTACGGCGGTCTACGCAGGGGCGGGGGGTAGTGGTGGAGAGGTGCATGCGAAGTTCAAGGTGATCCGCGTCGAGTTGGGTGCGGACGTGGCTCAGACGGTGGCCTATTTCGAGGCCTCGGCAGCGCTTGCTGATCGGACCGTGCAGCACACTGCGACCTTGCGTTGCGAGTGGCGGCGGGTTGCGGGCAAGTCGCTGCCGCTGCTCACGGGCGTGCGCCTGCTCGACTTCGAGGAAGTTGTCTACAAGGGCGGTGATGCCAAGCCGGCGTTCGTCGATCTCACGGGCTCGCTGCTCGGCGGACTTGACAGCTTCCGCGAGCAGCTGGTGCATGGCGCCGACCACTGGTATGGCAACCTCGATGTCTCCTTTGGCATCCACCAGGGCAACCAGGGGCTGTCGATCGGTGATGCGGACGGTGATGGGCTCGAGGACATTTTCATCTGCCAGCCGGCCGGCCTGCCTAGCCGGCTCTTCTTGCGCAAGCCGGACGGCAGTGTGCGCGATGCCACCGTGGAGGCCGGGCTCGACTGGCTCGACAATGCGCGCAGCGCCCTGTTCGTCGATCTCGACAACGATGGCGATCAGGACATGGCGATCACTCTCAACTATTCTCTGTGCCTGTTCGAGAATGACGGGACTGGGAAGTTCCGCCTTTTCTCCACGGTCGAGATTTACTCATGGCCGACCACGGTGGCCGCTGCCGACTACGACAACGATGGGGATCTCGACATCTACGTCTGCGGTTACAACCCACGTGGGGAAACGGCGCCCGGCGATATTTTTGCCAACCCGGTCCCCTACCACGACGCCAACAACGGGGCACGCAATTTCATGTTGCGCAACGAGGGGCGGCTGGTCTTCAGCGACGTCACTGAATCGGCCGGGCTCAACGTGAACAACCGCCGTTTCAGCTTCGCTGCCGCGTGGGAAGACTATGACAACGACGGCGACCAAGACCTTTACGTCGCGAACGATTTCGGGCGCAACAACCTGTTTCGTAACGACCTGTTGGCGGACGGGACGCGGCGCTTTAGCGATGTTGCTGCCGAGGCGGGCGTCGAGGACATCGCGGCTGGCATGTCGGCCAGTTGGGGCGATTACAACCGCGACGGGTTGGTGGATCTCTACGTCAGCAACATGTTCTCATCGGCGGGCAATCGCGTCGCCTACCAGCGGCAGTTTAAGCAGGGGGCGGACGAGGCTTCGATCAGCAACCTGCAGCGCCACGCCCGCGGCAACACCCTGTTTGAGAACAACGGCGACGGCACTTTTAAAGATGTCAGTCTCGATGCCGCCGTCACCATGGGGCGCTGGGCATGGGGCTCGCACTTCGTCGATCTCAACAACGACGGCTGGGAAGACCTCTACGTAGCTAACGGTTTCTTCACCACGCCAGACAGTGGTGATTTGTGAAGCTTTTTCTGGCGGCACGTGGTGTCGCTCTCGCCGACCGAGGATTCCACCTCGGACGAGTTGTTGCGATACGATAGTGGCTGGGCTGCGACCAACCGCCTGTTGCGCGCTGGTCGCTCGTTCAGTGGTAGTGAACGCAATTGCTGTTTCCTCAATCTTGGCGCGGCGGGTAGTGACCGCTTCGCGAATATCTCCGCAGCTTCCGGCCTCGACCTCATCGATGATGGTCGCGGGCTGGCGCTGTGTGACTGGGATCACGACGGCAGGCTCGACTTGTGGTTGACCAACCGGACCGGGCCGCGGGTGCGTTTCCTGCGCAATCAGATCGATTCGGAAAACGGTTTCGTCGCGCTGCGCCTACAGGGGAGCGCCGCCAACCGCGACGCCATCGGCGCTCGTGTGGAGATCCAACTTGGCGATGGTGGCGAGCAGGCGCCGCTGGTGAAGACGCTCCATGCAGGGAGCGGTTTCCTGTCGCAGTCGAGCAAGTGGTTGCACTTCGGGCTCGGTGCGGCAGAGGTGATCGGGCGCGTCGTGGTGCGTTGGCCCGGCGGCGAGGCCGAGGAGTTTCGCGGGCTCGCTGCTGACCACTTCTACCTTTTGGTGCAGGGTAGCGGTGAGGCAATCGTGCAGAATCGGCCATCGCTTGGGGCCGAGGTTCCCAATCTGGGAGTGCCTACCGAGGCCCCGCCTCCAACTAGCGTGGCGCGCATCGTCTTGCTAAACCCGGCGCCGATGCCCGAGCTCGAATATGTCACCGCCGCTGGTGAGCCGGCGCGGGTCGAATTGATGCGCGGCCAGCCGCTACTTCTCAATCTCTGGGCTACCTGGTGCGGCAACTGCCTGCACGAGATGGCGGAGTGGGCCGAGGCTGAAGAGGGGTTCAAAGCGGCGGGGCTGCAGGTCTTGTCATTGTGCGTCGACGAGCCAGATCCAGATCCGGCCGCAGTCTTGAGGAAGGCGCAGCAGAAGGCGGCATCGATCGGATATCCACTGCCGATCGGATATGCCGAGTCACGTGTCGTCGAGGTGATGAATGTATTGCAGAAGAGCTTCGTCGGGCGGCAGACGGATCTGCCTCTGCCGAGCAGTCTACTGATCGACGCGTCGGGTCGGCTCGCGGTGATTTATAAGGGGCCTGTTAGCCCGGCGCAGATTATCGAGGATATCAAGCTATTGGGCGCGGGGGCGGATGCTGTGCTCGCGGGGGCGGTCCCCTTCAGTGGGAAATGGTTTGAGCCGCTGGGAGCTTCAAAGCCGCGTAGCGTCGCTATCAGTCTCGTCGAAAACGGCCTGCGCGAGGAGGCTGCCCGCTATCTCCAACAGATCATCCCGATGTATGCAACAGCGGGGCCTGATTCTAATGCTGAGGAGGAAGACACCCGCCTCGTCGAGTTCACCGAGTGTCATACCTTCCTCGCCGCGATCCGTTTCGACGATGGTGATTTCGAAGCTGCTGCAACAGCTTACCGTCAGGCGCTCGTCGGCAATCCTGCCAAGCGTGTCGCCCGTGACGGGCTCGCCCGCTCGCTGCTAGAGCTCGGGCGTGAATCCGAGGCGCTGCAACAGCTGGAGGAACTACTCAAAAGCAGGCGCGACCACGATACCATTGTGCGCTTGGCCAGCCTCTGGCGTAAGCAGGATGGCGGAGCGGCACGTGCGGCGGCGCTCTATCGCGAGGCGTTGGAAATACGTCCTTCCGCGCAGGTCCACTATGAGTTGGCCAACCTGTTGCGCGACCGGGGTGATGCCGCAGCTGCGATGATCAACTACCGGGCGGCACTAGCAAAGACACCAGGCTGGGTGTTGCCTGCCAACAACCTCGCGTGGCTGTTGGCGACCCACCGTGACGCTGGAATCCGCAATGGTGCCGAGGCGGTCGAGCTAGCACGCGCGGCCTGCGAATCTAGCGATTACAAAGTGCCACATTTCTTCGGGACGCTAGCCGCCGCGCAGGCCGAGCTAGGGGATTTTGCCGCCGCGCTTCATTCGATCGGCCGGGCGATCGGCTTGGCTGAGGCGAATGGTGATCGAGCCCTAATCGACAGCTTGACGAAAAAGCGGGTAGTATACGAAAAAGGGGAGAGGTATCGCGAGCCCTAAATGAAAAAGCGGGTAGCATACGAAAAAGGGGAGAGGTATCGCGAGCCCTAAATTGTGTATTTTTTCTTATAAATGATTAGGTAATCGTTCCTAAATTTGCCATAACAGAGTGTCTTAATACTTCCTTTCATGGAGTTTAGATCCTTAGTTCTGGCGCAAAACTGATTTTGCGTGGTTTGTTTAACCCCCTCATTCCTCAACTTATGAAACAAAGAAAACTCCCGTGGCTGGCAGCCATGGTCTCATTAACTCTATGTGGTATCTCCACCCTGACGCGGGCGGAAACACTCGATTCCATCAACCATTATGGCAACGCTAGAACCGTGGCCGATGGCGGCACTGCTAGTGCGACCAGTGCTGGCGGGATCGCCCATGGGTTCACCAATCCTGCGACCGATACTTACACCATCACCACTGGAGGTGCAGATCTCTGGGGGGGGGCGGATAACGGTTCGGCCGCATTCGATTCCGCCGCACCACCGCGCGAGGGAGACTTCAGTGCAATTGTGCGTTGCCGGATCGGTGAAGCAGGTGAAGTCCTAGCCGGTGGCGGCTGGGGTCGCACAGGTATCATGGCTCGCAAGAGCACGGGCGCTGCGAATTCGGCCAACTTTGCCCACTACCGTCGCTCCGACGGCGCGCGGGGCTCGGTGTTCGGCATCAGGCAGAATGACGGGGCTGGCACCCTTGGCAACGACGGACCCAGCAACCACGGCAATGGGGCTGCTACCATCCCTCACCAGACGACCTGGATCTGGCTCGGCTTGCACCGCAAAGGAACCCACATTCTCACCAGCTGGGCTCCAGACGACGGTGCCGGCAGTCCGAGTACCTGGAGCGACTTCATCATCAGATCCGCTACTCCGGACAACAAGGGACCGGTGCATGTCGGTCTAGCACATCAGAACCACAACACCGCAGGAGATCATAATAGCGGAGCCTTCCAAGATGGGGGAAAGCATATTAGCACGGCGACTTTCGAGCAGTTTCAAGTATTCGGTGAATTCAATCCCGCCTTCGGGGTTCTGCCAGCACCGATCTTGCCAGCTCCTGGCACGATCGCGGCAGAGGCGGGCGGACCTGGTACTTTCGGCGTCCGCGAGATCACCGCTGTCGGCACCGACATCTTTCAGGCACGAGATGCCCTGATCAATGATACTGGTGGCCTCACTGGCCAGTTTGCTATCTTGGACGTGACCGACCCGGATACCAATGTTCCTGGTGGTCCAGTTCTCGGTGGCACACCGACACCGTTCCTCTCTGATGTTGCGGGTGACACCAACGACATCAAGACGATCGCCACAGGTGAGCTCAACGTGCAGAAGACCGACTTCTACACCTTCAACTTCCATGGTGATGACGGCTTTGCTGCGCGCATCGTTGGTTCCGAATGGCTGGACGTAGCCGGTGCCGGTAGCATCGACGTCGCTGATGCTTCGGTCGTCTATTTCCCAAACGGGACTGGTGATCACAACACCCAAGCCCTGGTGTGGCTCGAGGCTGGTATCCACGACTTTGAATACATTCACTGGGAAGGTGGTGGCGGTGCCTACTACGAGGTGAGCTCCCATTCCGGTAATCTTCTCGGTGGCGGACCAGCCCAGTGGCTAGCGCTCGGCGATGGGACGCAGTTGGCGCCGTTGGTATTGGCGGGCTCGACACCTGTCGCCTTGAGTGGCCCGGTTGATGTTTACAAACTCAACGGTGGCGGCAATGCCGCCGATCCGGGCGGCGGCGACGGTGCCGCACCGTCCAGGTTCCAAGGGGCTGCCAATGACGGCATTCGTGCCCAGATCCAGGCAGCGATCGGCAGTAATGATCCGAACCTGAATCAGAACACCCACCCGGACACTTATATCAATGAGAACGAAACTCCGAATCCGGCTCAGAATGACGATTACCGCCTCCGCGTGAGTGGTGAGTTTGTCGTCGACAACGGCAACGCCATTCTGGGCGAATCTCTCGACCTAACCTTCACCATGCGCACCGACGATGGCTCGCAGTTGAGGATCATCGGCCAGAGCTTTACGGGCGTCGCAGGGGACGGTCGCACCTTCCTGGAAGATGTCGATGGCGACATGTCGCTGACTGGCGACTTCTTCACCGGCAACACCAACGCCCTCGGGCACATCAACCTCGTCGAAGGTACCTACCAGTTCGAGTCCTACATGTTTGAGGGCGGCGGTGGCTCGCGTTTCGAGCTGCAGGCAGCGGCTGGCACCCAGACGGACTTCACCGGATTCGTCATCCCTGCGGCTCCGACTCTAGTGCCCGGCAACTGCGGCATCGCTGTCGGCAAACCCGAGCTGGTGATCAGCACGGTGCTGCCGCCACTGCCATATGCTCAGGATTTCGATGGATTTGCCGACGGCACCACCGTCTTGGGTGACGGGTCGCAGATGAACGGCACGGCGAGTGTCCAGGGTGGCGCGCTGCGCTTGACCACTGACGGTATTGCAGGCGGATTCGCGAGCTTCAACATCCCCGGATTGCCAAACTCCTCGTCCGGCTGGACCGCGAGCTTCGACCTCACGATCATCGATAGCGCGGGCTCCAACCCGCCTGCCGACGGCATGTCGTTCAACTACGGCGGCTTCGGTCTCGGCGAACTTGGTTCTGCCGAGGAAGGCATGGCCGGCGCCGGTGGTGTCAACGAGAACGTCTCCTTCGAAATCGACACCTGGATGAACTTCGATGCCGAGCAAGGGGTCAACATCGCTGAAAAAGTCGGTGGGGTAGACACCAATCTGGCGTTCACCAACGGACCTATCCTCAACGATGGGACAACGGTCGGCGGTCAGGTCACCATGAGCTGGAATCCGACCGATGGCGCCTCGTTTAGCACCAATGGACTCCTGACCAATGCTGCGTTCTCTAACGTCGTCACCACCTTCGCAGCAAACGATGCCCACCTCTTCGGCTTCTCCGGCCGGGTCGGTGGTGCCAACGAGACCAAGTTGATCGACAACCTAGTCATCCAGCCCGATGTAGGAATTGAGGGTGAGATCGCTAGCGGAACCTGCATCGACTTCGGTACCACGCGTCGCGATTTGCCAGTTACTAAGGACTTCACCGTCAGCAACACCGGCAGCGAAGATCTGATCTTCACCGGACTTACGCTTCCTCCAGATTGGAGTCTTGTCGGAACGCCGCCAGCTCCGATCCCCGCAGGTGGGAGCGCGGTCGTGACGGTCCAGTTCGATGGCACTGGTTCAGCCGGTGATCGCATGGGGACAATCTCGTTGGACAATAACGACTGTGACGAGGATCCGTTCGAGATCGTTGTCAAGGCATGCCTCGACGACCAGGGGCCAGTGATTACTGGTGCCAAGGATCTGGTCGCCAACGCTCCGGCCGGTGGCTTGTCCGATCCAATCGAGTGGACACTCACAGCGATTGACAACAAAGATCCAGATCCAAGCCTGATCTGCACTCCGCCGAGCGGAACGCAGTTCCCGATTGGTGACAACGAAGTTGTGTGTGTCGCTACCGACAACGTCGGCAACGAGACCACCACGAGCTTCTTCGTCAGCGTGTTGGAGATCGCTGACACCCCTGGTGAGCGCTTCCTCGACATCGTATCACTCCGCGGTGAAGAAGCGTTAGGTGCCGGTGGTGCAGGGACTGGTATCCCAGCAGGAGCCACGATCTTCACCTACTACAACGCCTACATCAACAACGATGGCGACGCGATTGTTCGGGCGGCATTGTCTGGTGCTCCTGGTGCCGATCGTGCCCTCTTCAAAGCAAATGGCAGTGGATTGACCGAGCTTCTCGCGGTGCGTGGCGGCACCTCACCGTTCGGCGGAACCTATTCTGCCTTCGCCGACGAGGCTCTCTCCGATGATGGCGTGGCCTCGTTTACCGGTTCGGTAGGGACTACCGACGGCCACGTGGCCGATGATGGCGCTGGCGCAACTGGCGTTGCGTTCGTCGGAGGGGCGGCTGCTGACACTGGTGGTGCCACCTTCCGCGCGCTCAGGCAGCTGGCCTCCGCGGGTGCGAATGGCATCTACTCGCCGGGTTACCTGACGACTGGTGGAGCGGTTACGGTTCGCAACGATACCGGGATCTGGCGCTCGACGTCCGGGCTAGTCGCTCGCGAGGGCGACCCAGCAGCCGGTTTCGGCCCGGCACCGCACGGCCATGTCTTCAACCGTGTCGTCACCAATGCTTCCGGTGACATCGCGTTTGCGGGATCGGTTCTTACCCGTCCCAGCGGTGCAGCCGTCTGGGCTGGTTCTCCGGCGATGCTCTCGGTGATTGCCCAAAAGGCCGCCGCCGCGCCAGGCACGACTGGGGCCTTCCGATCCTTCGCCGCAGAGTCGATCGGTGGCGGTGGTGATGTCGCGATTCGCGCGACCTTGGTCACCCAGACCGGCATCATCGGTTCGGACAACAACGAGGGGATCTGGACCAACCGTTCAGGCTCCCTCGAACTCGTCGCCCGTGAGGGTGATGTGGCGCCATGCTTGCCAACGACTGATGCGTTGTTCGGCCGTTTCGATACCATGTCGGTGGCGGACGACGGCAGCGTGTGTTTCTTCGCTTACCTGAAGGGGCCAGGGGTCAACTCGTCCAACGACGGTAGCTTCTGGCGGAGCACGGGCGACGGGATCTTGCACCTCATTGTCCGCGAGGGCGCCGAGGCGAACAACACCGATGGCGCGGTTCACTCGACGATCCACAGCGTCGCCTGCAACAACAGCGGCGGTGCGGTCTACTCGACCCGCTTGGTGCGAGGCGTGGGAGACACGGCAAGCTCCAATGACTTCGGCCTCTGGCTGGACAAAGGATCGGAGCTGGCCGCCGAATTGGTGCTGCGCGAGGGTGACAAATTCCCGCTCGCAGCAGACGAGCGCACGGTCACCTTCATCGGCTTCGATCAGACCACCAACGCGGCCGGCGGAACTGGTGGCTACGGTCGCGTCGTCAACGATTCCGGCGAAATCATGCTGCGCCTTTCGCTCGATGGCAACCTGTCCGGTCTGTTCATCTTAGGCGAAGAATAAGTTCCATTAAGCTCTGGCCGGGGCTTGCCCCCGTGCCAGGTTCCCTCACGAGCCGCCACCGCCAACCATGCGGTGGCGGCTCGCTTACTTTGGACTATTGCCTTGTGCGGCTGTCGGGGCTAAGATCGCCGCCCCTGATGAACATTCGAAAGCGAACATGCGAGATACTTACTGCGGCGGTTTACCACCTCGGAGTGTTTCTGCTGCTCGCCTCCGGCGCGTGCGCGCAGGTAGAGTGGTCTTGGCATGTTTCGGGTAGCAGCGAGCCGCTCAATGATGTGATCTGGGATGGGGACAAGTTCCTCGTGGTCGGGGAGGCTGGTACGATCCTGTCGTCGCCTGACGCTGTGACCTGGTCGGGGCAAGCGTCCGGTAGCAATCAGTCGCTGCGATCAATCATCCGCGAGGGGGGCGACATCGTCGCCGTTGGGCAGGGCGGAATCATCCTGACATCGACCGACGGTGTCAGCTGGAGCACGCGGGTCTCAGACGTGGCGACTTTCATCTCTGGGATCGCCTACGGGATGGGGCGATTCGTCGCGGTAGGCGGATCTGGAACGATCCTGACCTCACCCGATGGAGTCGATTGGTCACCAGCAAACTCAGGAACGACCCGATTCCTGCAGGCCGTCGCATTTTCAGATGGAAAATTTGTGGCGGTAGGAGCCTCCGGCACAGTTCGGATTTCCACCGATGGCCTCAACTGGTCAGGCTCCTCCACCGGGCGTAGCGAGTTCCTCACCGCAGTTCACTATTTTGACGGAACCTGGCTGGTGGGGGGGCAGTCGGGAATCATGCTGTCATCCCAGGATACCCAATCTTGGCAGTCTCAACTGATCGAACCGTACGAATGGATTCGCGCGTTCGCCAGCAATGGTGAGCGCATTCTTGCCGTCGGGGACGCGGGTATTATGTTCATATCTTTCGACGGTGAGGCATGGCAGACCTTGTCGAGCGGGACAACTGCCGCGCTGGGAGGTGCCGGATTTGCTGATGGCCAGTTTATCGTCGTCGG
>JBLHKE010000163.1:0-12090 GCA_047619485.1 Verrucomicrobiales bacterium
CGACATCACCGACCGTGTCGAAAGCGTCATGGGTGAGGAGGGCTTGCTAGGATTGGCATTCCATCCGGACTTCGCGACCAACGGATACTTCTACGTGTTCTACACACGCACCAACCTCGACGAAAGCATCGTCCACGACGACACCCTTGCGCGCTTTAGCGTTTCGGCGACCGATCCCGACCGCGCCGATTCAGCCAGCGAGTCGATGATGATTCGGCAGGAAGGTGACCGCTGGTCTAGGCCGCACAACGGCGGCGACCTTCACTTTGGCCCTGACGGTTACCTCTACGCTTCGCTGGGCGACGCTGACTACCAGAACGACGCCCAGCGAATCGATCTCGATTTTAAGGCTTCTCTGCTGCGCATTGACGTCGATCAAAGACCTGGAAACCTTGCGCCGAACCCACACGCAGCGGTGGTGGGTGGCTACTCGATTCCAGCGGACAACCCCTTTGTGGGCGCGACCTCGTTCAACGGCTCCACGGTCGACCCCGCAGAGGTGCGGGGTGAAAAGTTTGCCGTCGGCCTACGCAACCCGTGGCGCTTCTCCATCGACGCGGTCACGGGCAAGATTCTCCTCGGTGATGTCGGCGGCGGCTCGTTCGAGGAGATCAACGACATCGTCTCCGGCGGTAACTACGGCTGGCCGTTCCGCGAGGGTGCCGCTCCTCAGAGCGGCACGCCCCCGGCCGGAGTCACGTTGATCGATCCCTTAATGGCTTACGGCCGTGACGATGGACTGTCGGTGATCGGAGGCTTCGTGTATCGTGGCTCGCGGCTGCCAGAGCTGAACGGGCGATATATTTTCAGTGATTGGGGCAATGCCGAAATCCGTGCGATCGACCCTGCCGCCAGCGCGCCCGCAGCTTACGACATTCTCGCGCAAGCGTTTGGATTCGGCCCGACTGCCATCGCTCCCGACCCGCGCAACGGCGACATCCTCGTTTGCAATAACACTGGCTGGGGTACCTCGATTCACCGTCTCGTGCGCAACGAATCCCAGACGACCGACAACCTACCCGCTACGCTGTCGGCGACCGGCGCGTTTTCCGATCTCGTGACGCTGGCGCCGAGTGCCGGCGTCATCCCCTACGAGATCAACGTCCCGTTCTGGTCGGATGACGCGATCAAGATCCGCTGGTTTAGCGTACCTGATCTCGCAGACACAGTCGGATTCGACGCCGAACAGCCATGGGCTTTTCCAGAGGGTTCGGTTTGGATTAAACACTTCGAGATTGAGATGACAGAAGGCGACCCCAGCTCTCGTCGCCGGCTGGAGACCCGGTTCTTGGTCAAGACGGAGGACAATGTCTACGGAGTCACCTACCGTTGGAACATTGCGGAGACAGATGCCACGCTCGTCGATGAAGCAGGCGAAAGTGAGCAGCTCACTCGAACGCTCGATGGCATCACCGCCCAACAAACTTGGACCTATCCGTCGAGAGCGAGCTGTTTGCAATGCCACACGCCCGACGGCGGCCACGCGCTCGGCTTCGATACGGCACAGCTCAATCTCTCGCGTCCCTACGACAGCGAGACGCACAACCAGATTGATGCCTTGCAACTCGCCGGCTACCTAGTCTCGTCCCCACCGCGTCCGCGCGCGCTCAAAGCGCTGGCAAAGGCGGAGGCGTCCGCCGCGAGCATCGAGTTCCGCGCCCGTTCCTATCTGCAGGCGAATTGCGCCCAATGCCACGACGGCAGCGGAGTGGTCAACTGGGACGCCCGTCTACGAACCCCGCTGGACCTGACCGGTATCATCGGCGGCGCGCTCAACGATAGTGCCGGCGACCCCGACAACCGCGTGATCGCGCCTGGCGACCGCGCGCACTCGATGCTACTGACACGCATCTCTACCCGTGGATCAGGGAAGATGCCGCCCATCGCCAGCCATCTGGTGGATCCCGATGGTGTGGCCTTGATCACTTCCTGGGTCGATTCGCTGGCCACCTACCAAGACTATGAGACGTGGTCGATCGCACAAGGCGGTGAGGCCTTGCCCGAAACAGGTGATCGCGACGGTGACGGCTTGAGCAACCGCGCCGAATTCTTGCTCGGATCCGACCCTTTGGATTCGACCGAGTTTTGGCCAGCGACCGACCGCCTCGAATTCGATTCCTCCGACCGCCCAAGGCTTCACTTCCCGCGCCCTGCCAACCGGAGTTTCATTGTCGAGTATAGCGACGATCTCGGCAGTGACTGGCAGTTCCTCGACGTGCCTGGAAACGAGCCCCTTCCACGCGCAACCACCGACGAGGCGATAGTGATCGATGTCACCGCCGGAGATGCAGCGAGGCGATTCTACCGGGTAAAACTTCTAGATCCCTAGCAATAGACCAGATGGAACTCTGCATCTGCCTACGGTGCGCAAGAGCACCGTGTGGAGCGCTACAGCGGAGCCCGTCTACTCCCGACGCCCCTCCAGCGGAACCTTTTCAACACCCAAGGTCGTGGTTGGCCAGCCAGACATCCCCGATGGTGCAGAGATATCCCCAGCGGTGCTACGGAGCGACGCTGTGGGTGCGCTTTACATCCTGTACAATCCTATCGGTCGGGGGTTGAGCTTGCTCAAACGGACTGGGGTGGCAGGCGGGTGGACAGAGCCATTTTCACCCCGCTTTTCCGATCTGACATCTAGCAGTGATCTAGCGGTGGGAGCTGACGGGGGCTACGCTTTCACTATTCCATCGATACGGGACGGTGCCTAGTTCTTCACCTTGTGGACAAATATCGACTCACATACTGGTGGACTCATCGAGGGCTTGGAGAGTTGCCAGTGGTCATTTCCGAACCTTATCTCTGTATGATGTTGCAGGTGGTATCTGTCTATTCGAATTCAAACAGGCTGTCCCCTAGAATTCTAGAATGACGATTTCGGAGCACTGCGCGACGGTGCGGGGGAGACGCTCGTCGAGACCATCGTGGCTACCGATCCAGTATCGGATATCGAGTGGGCGCAATCAATCAGCAACGCGGATGGCGGATCCGATGCGACGCAAACCGTGATCAACCGCTGGCGGTGCAACCACAACGCGGCGGCGCTGGAGGCGGTCGAGCGTGACGACGTGACTCTGGAGCAGCGCGAGCAATTGTAGAACAAGCAGAAGTAGGCTCCGCACTGGAACCGATCGATCACTTGCATCAGGTGCCCCGATTCGCTACCACAGAGTTGATGAAAACCCTTCTCGCCACACTCCTATTCGCCGTGCCGCTATCTCTGTCCGCGGAGAATAAATTCGAAGGCGCGCTAGAGCCGTTCCTAGGCGAGCCCAAGATGGAGAGCCAGCAGGTGTTCGAGGGTGGCCGCTTCCCCAACGTCGCGGTGGCGACCGATGGAACCGTGCTTGCGGTGTTCGCGCAGAAAGAGGTTAGCGTGCGGCGCAGCGAGGACGGCGGTAAGACATGGGGCGATCCGATTGTCATCGCTAAGGGATTCATGGGTGGCGGCGTCACCGTTGATGAGAACAGCGGCGACATCCTAGCATTCATCGAAGAACACCACCCGCCAGCGCCGCTGACCGTCTACCGCAGCAGAGATCATGGCAAGACCTGGATCGCGCAGGAAACCGAGATTAAGCCCGACAGCCAGGGGCACGTGCCATCGATGCACATGAACGACCACGGCATCACCCTGCGCCACGGGGAGAAGAAGGGTCGCCTGGTGCGGCCATCGCGTTGGTATGGAAAGAAGAACGCTCGCGAAGAGTGGCCGACGCACTACACCAACGCGATCTTCAGCGACGACGGCGGCAAGACCTGGCAGGCGAGCGAACCTTTCCCCGAGATGGGCACCGGCGAAGCCTGCATTGTCGAGTTGTCCGACGGCACGCTCTACTACAACTCGCGTGTCCACTGGGACAAGCGCCCAAATTTCACCAAGCGCCGCGAGGCGCGCAGCAAGGACTTCGGCGCAACCTGGACCGACTTCCGCATCGTCGAGATCCTGCCCGACGGCCAGCAGAATCGCTCTTACGGCTGCATGGGCGGGCTGACACGATTGCCGGTGACCGGCAAGGACATTCTCCTCTTCAGCAACATCGAAACCCCGAACGCGCGTCGCGAAAACGGCACCGTGTGGGCGAGTTTTGACGGCGGCAAAACGTGGCCGGTTAAGCGCCTCGCCAACCCCGGCGCGAGCGGATACTCATCGATGAACGCCGGTCGCCCGGGCACGCCGAGCGAGGGCTGGATCTACTTCTTGCCTGAGGCCAATGGAGCTAAGGTGCTACGCTTCAATCTCGCATGGGTGGTTGCAGGCGAGGCGACTGGCGATGGCGAGATTCCTGACTGGGTTAAGTAGTCGGTTCTGCTATCGGTAGAAATCGATTCAATTGAGGGTGATTTCGTTCGGGTCTCCCTAGCGCAACCTCCGTGGCAAGCTGCTAGGAATCTGCTTTTTGGGTGGCGACCTTGAGGGCGCCGTTGAGAGAGGAGAAAGCGGTTGCTCTTTGCGGAAGTTGCGGATTCCAGGTTCGGGATCAGTATTCGAGTCTATACGAATGCTCTATAACTCCCGGATCCGGAAATAGAGTCGACCCGACTCAGTGAGATTGTTGACCGTCGCCGCAGTCACCACCAGCTGGGCGCTCGTTCCTTGCGCCGCCAAGCCATCATCAAGTTCCATCCACGCCGAGGCTAGTGAGGTCGCGTAGTCAAGAGCATACTCGACACCGGAAGTCGAATTCCAGACAAGGGTGATATTGCCGGCCGTATCCCGCGAGATTGCAGTAATTGCGAACAGCGGGCCGATTTGGGAGCGGTAGGTTTGCAGGCCGCCGTTGGCGGTGTCATTCAGCAAGACTTTCGTGCCATCTTCTTTAACAGTGAAGATCTCGATATTTGCTCCGCCGCCGCCGTTCTCCCACACAGCTCTGAGTGGGTAGGTGCCCGCCTCAATAACGTTGATTAAAAACGTCGTGTCCGATGCACCCCGTGGTCCGTCGAACTCGCCCAACAACACACGGTTCTGGGGATCGGTAATCGAACCGCTCTCGGCACGGAATCCGTCGTCGCTGTTCACACCCATCGTGATGAATCCTGCCGGGAAATCGATGAAAGAGATAATCTCTGCGTCGGCGCCATCTGAGCCAAAGTTGATGCCGGGGACACCAGGCATCTGGTCGTCCGGGCCAAAGTTGCCAGCCATTTCGCCACCAACGGAATTCAGGTTGATCACTGTAGGGATTTCAAACTCGAGGAGCATTCCTGGCCCCACCACGATGGGCGATCCGATGGCCGGGCCAAACGGTGGTTGATTCGAGGCATTGTTTTCCGTTACCGGGTTCCCGTCCCCATCCACAAGTTGTCCGATCAACGCAAGCTCTGCCTCAGCGATCGAGTTGTGAGTGTAGCTTTCGTTTTGAAAGATTCTCCAGGTGAATCCTGGCTTGTTGGTAGCGACCTGAGAGGCCTGCATCTCTGGGGTGAGTGTGGCGAAAGTGAAAGCAGAGAAGGTGCTCGTCTCCGAGATGACGGCCCCACTGGTATCGCGGAGTTCGATCGTGAATGGGTGTTCGGAGCCGGACGGGTACGGCTCGGCGAAAGTGTGGGTGAAATCGATCGCCCCAACTCCACCCGGGCTGGCAACGAGGGGTGCCGGCAATCCATTGATGACTAGCGTGGCGGTTACCGGATCGACAATCGAGGTGCCCTTGTCATTTGCCCTGAAGGATAATGTGTTGAGATCATTGCTGATCGCCGAAAGGAATACGATGTCGCCGCCCGATCCGCCGATGCCTAAGGTGATCAGGGCAGTCTGTTCCGGGGACTTTCCGAAGACGAGGGCGTGGGCACCGAGTCCGCCCCAACCTTTTTGGCCTGGTGTCGTCTCGTCGCCGTCGTTGATTGCCATGCCGAGCCCGAACATCGTTCCGAGCTCGAGGGACTCGAGTGCCATTGACTCCTTTGGCAGCCTAATCTCATAGGTCGTGCGCTTGGTCTCGATATTGCGCACGACGCTGGCTTCGGTGCCGCCTGGACCTGCCTCTTCTAGGACGACGAGTGCGCCTAGGGCATCCTCGACACCGCCGAGGGCGTAGTTGTAGAGAGCTATCTGTTCATTCTGTTTGCCGTTGGCGATCATCAGTTGAACCGAGTCGCCATTCCACGCGCTGTCGGCTGAGTTCTCATGGTATTCATCAGTGACGACGAAGCCGAAGTAGATGTTGTCCGCGTCATAGATAATCTGAACCGCTGAAGTCTGATCATCGGGACCAGTCCAGTCTCCTCCATTAAGTTCGAAAAGGGCGAGATTTCCCGCTCGCCCAGACCCCTTGGGAATCGCAAACCTGGGATCCGAGAGAACTGGAACACCTCCCCAGTCGCCCAGGTCGCCGTCGATGGCGATCGCCCCAGGCGCAGGGTTCGCAGTGTAGTATTCTTTGCCAGGTTCGATGTCGTTCGAGGTGGCGAGTGTGATCAAAGCGGTTTCTTCCGGCGATTTGCCAAACACGATCGAGTGGGCTCCGAGCCCACCCCAACCCTTCTGACCGGGGGTTGCCTCGTCGCCGTCATTGATGGACATGCCGAGTCCAAATTGCACACCGCCAGTCAGAGTGGGGAGTTCGAGCGCCTCCTTTGGAAGCTTGATCTCGTAGATCGTCTGCTTTGTTTCAGAATTGCGTGTGACGACTGCCTCGGTGTTGCCAGGACCCGCCTCGTGCTGGACGATGACGCCTCCAAGAGCATTCTCGACACCGCCAAGGGCGTAGTTGTAGAGCCCTACCTGCGTGTCACGGGCGTCGTTGGCGACCATCAGTTGAACGGAGTCGCCATTCCAAGCACTATCGGCTGCGTTTTCGTGGTACTCGTCGGTAACAATGAAACCGAAGTAAACATTGTCGTCATCGTAGACCACCTGGACCGCAGAGGTTTGATCGTCGGGTCCGGTCCAGTCACCTCCGTTCAGTTCGAAGTTTACGAGGGTTCCAGCGTCACCAGATCCTTTGGGGATTGAGAATCTCGGATCAGCTAGCAATGCGGCACCGGTCCACTCTGAGAGGTCACCGTCGAGGACGATTGGGTTGGCGGCCTTGATGGCTGTGTAGAATTCTTTACCTGGTTCGATATCGTTCGCCTGTGCGCCGAGATGAAGTGCGAGGGAGGCTGTCACCGTAAGCAACAGGTTTTTTTTGAGGATCATGGTAGTGGGTGATTCCCCACACTTCGCCAGCTGAACGAGTCGGAAGTAGCGCGAGAAAGTAAATAGTTGAGGATTACATTGGAATTCTAAGACTGGTCGAAAAAATACTCATATGTCAAGATAAAGTAAGGAAATCTTATTCTGGTTTAAGGCTCATTCCTTGCAGCGCCCGCTTCGCGCCTAGATAGTCGGGATCCAAGCTCAAGGCCGTCCTCAAGGCTTCCGATGCGGCCTTCGTGTCACCCATGGAGAATAGAGACAGCCCGAGCTTGGTGTAGGACTGGGCGGTCTTGTGCCCGAGGGCGATGGCTTGGCGAAAGGACTCCACTGCCTCGGCGTGAAGTTCCTGACGGGCTTCCAACGTGCCGAGGCCAAAGTGGGCATAGGCGATGCGCGGGCTCAGCTGCTGCACGAGCCGGAATTGTTGTTCGGCTTTAGTCCATTGCTGCGTCTGCATGTAGACAGACGCCAGATTGAGGTGAGCCACCGGCCTTTCTGGATTGAGTTTGACCGCCTTCGACAGGTGCTGGATCGCTTCTTGGTAGCGTTTCATGGATGCCAAGAGCGATCCTATATTCATGTGAGCCTCGGCGTATTCAGGGTTCCGTGTGATCACTCTCTCTAGGCGTTCGAGTGCGCTGTCCTTGTCACCTCGGGATTGGTCAATCATTGCCAAGTTGATTAGCGCAGTTGCGTGATTGGGATCAATAGCGAGCGCCTTCTCGAATAAGACTTCGGCCTCGCCGATACGCTTCTGCATGAGGTAGATCGCGCCGAGGCCGGTGAGAGCTTGCCCAAATTCCGGTTCCAGCTGCAGGGCGGCGAGGTAGTGTTTGATAGCTTTCTCAGCTGATCCTTGGCGTGCCGCGGTCTTCGCTTGGTTGTAGTGATCCTGAGCGCTAGGAGCCCCATCCTGGGGTTTGATCAGCTCAAATAGGCGCTGCGCCTCATCGGGGAAGCCGTTTTTCACAAACTGCGTTGCGTAGTCGCCAAGATACGCTGCACGGTCGATCAGGCGCGGGTTTGCGAACCAGCGCCCGGGCCGTGGAGTCGCTCGTTTGAGCTGCGCTGCCGGTGTTGCACCGAGCAAGGCCAAATCGGCGGCTAGCTGATCCCAGGCGATCGCTTGCTGGTAGATCGCCGCGATATTTCCCTCAGCATCGACCAGGAAGCTCGATGGGATCGTGAGCGCAACGCGCTGGGAGGACAGGAACTCGATCAGGACTCCGATCTTTTTCAGGTTCTCCTCTCGCGCGATCCCATGGGGCAAATCGTAACCGACGCGGGACAGGACATCCTTGACGTTAGCTTCGGCAGCGGCGCTGCCATTGATCCCGAGGCCATCGACATTGAGCGCGAGTACGTTTACCTTTTGGGAACGCAGCGTCTCGGAATGCTGGCCGAGAACACCAAGTTCTTGGATGCACGGCGCACACCAAGTCGCCCACAGATTGATGAGAACCGGATTTCCCAAAAATTCCGAAGTCGAGCGCATCGCACCAACCGCGTCGGTATAGCCCAGCTCCGGAAATGGTACCTGATTGGCGACCCAGAGCCCGCGATTCCCAGGATCGCCCGCAGATTTTGGAATAGTGTTAGGGATACTTAGTCTGGCCGTTGATACGAGTTCGAGCTTCCCTTGGCCCTGCGTGATTGTGTAGCGCGCACCGGCTTTGAGGTCGGAGAGAGACTCGGTTTTGCCACCCGGCCACGCTACGCTCAGATTGAGATCTTCCTTCGACGACCCGATACCAAAATGAACCCACCCACTGGATTGGGCCAGGAATCCATCACCGGCGTGGATTGTCCTAATTTGTTTCAGCTGGGGTTCAGACGTTCGCCACAGGGTGAGCCGTGCCCCGATGGCATCGCGGTTAGTCGTCTTGCCATTGCCGATCAGTTGGATCGCCACGGAGGATTTCGCAGACGGATGGTTGTTTCTCAGGAGGCGGACCTGTGGAGCTGTGCGGTTCGTGATCCACACGTCTAGATCACCATCCCGATCCCAATCCACCATCGCCACGGCCCGGGCATCGTCTTCGAAATCTGCCCCGACGAGCGCCCCGACTTCCGCGAATCCCTGGCCGGCTTGGTTTAAGAAGAGCGCATTCCGTTCGTAGCCGCTGAATGATTTCCCTTGGGAGACCCGGTCATTCAGTTCACGAAAATTGCGCGAATATCCGGGCGTCGCAGTGGGCTTTAGCCCATCCTCCGGTATCTGCGGCGCCACGCGCCGCCAGAAAAACATTCACAAGTCCCCCCTGTCTGGTTGGGAAATGTAACCGTTTGCGACGTAGAGATCCTCCCAGCCATCATTGTTTAAATCGGCGAACTTGGATCCCCAAGCCCAACCGGCGAATCCCTCGACTATGGGATCGGTAACGTCGGAGAAGATCCCCTCGCCGGAGTTTCGCATCAAGGAGTTCCCACGCACCATCTTCAAGTACTTGAGCCGTGTCTCTTCGGGCATGGAAGGATTGAAGTCATCCTGGGCGACGATCTGGTTCCCGGCACTCGAGAACATGCTCGATACATAGAGATCCATCTCGCCATCCCGATCGTAGTCCGCCCAGGTTGCAGACATGCCAAAACCCCAGTCTTGGGTGCCGCTCTCAATAGAGACATCGACGAAGTTTTCGCCGTCGTTGCGGAACAGCTGATTCGGACCAAAATCGTTGGCGACATACAGATCGAGGTCGCCATCGTTGTCAAAGTCCTCCCAGCTCGCCGCAAACGAGAAGTGATGATTCTTTTCGCCTAGCCCGCGTGCAACGGTGGCGTCGGAGAAGCGGAAGTCGCCCTGGTTCTCCAAGAGCACGTTGGCGCCGCCATTGCGGGCATCGTGGAACGGGTGCGGAGTTGGAAAATCCCCCATGTCAGAGCCTTTCCCAGAATAGCGCAACACCAGAAGATCGAGGTCACCGTCGAGGTCGTAGTCGGCTGCAGTGGGCGAATAGCCACGCCCAACCTCGGGATGGCTCGCCCGCAATGTGAAGTTGCCTGCGCCGTCGTTCGCCATCACTAGGAGAGCGGTTTGGGTGGCCACCACGAGGTCGGCGTCACCATCGTTGTCAAGATCGACCAGCAGCGCGCCCGTCGAATTGTCCAACCAATCGACTCCCGCAGCGGCAGAGACATCGACCATCGCCCCATCTGCCCGCTGCCGAAAGAGGAGATTGGGCAAGCCGCCTGCCTGGCACAGATAGAGGTCTTCGATTCCATCTCCATCGATGTCTCTGATCGCCAGCCCGTGGTAGCCCAAGAAATCGGGGTTCAGCGAGTGGTCGATGTGGCGTCTCCAGGTGTTCATGCCGAACTGAAGTTGCGCGCCCCATGAAGGATTCCCGCCAAGGACCTTACTCGCGATGCTTTCGAAGATCGCGGCTGGCGCGGAAGCGAGTTCACCCTGGACGAGCTTCGATAGACGAAATCCAATAAGCAACGGCGCACCGTCTTTTCCACCCGGTGTCACCCAGGTCGCTTCCACCACCGCATGCGACCGGATCTTGGTTCCATCGCGTGTACCTTGGGCGGTAAGGCGCTGCTTTGTTTTGAGATAGTCGCCCTCGCGATCGATGCCAAATAGTTTGAACCGGACGACAGTGTCTGAAGCATCTGGGGCGAGAAAGAGTAACTCACGAATCCGACGGATGAATTCGGCCGAACCGACTTCGATCGACACCCCACCTACCGGTTCTTTAGGCTGATTGAACTCGACGATTTTCAGCGACTGGTCACGAAACGTCTGCTTGGATTGAAACCGTTGGAGATCGTTGATCCTGATCTTCTCGGCAATCACTGCCGATGTGCCATCATCGATGATAATGGGTTTGGCGAACGCGCTGGCGACTTTGGTCAACTGGGAATTGATCGACGGGCTCCACAGTCCTGCCATCTCGGTCTTACTTCCGGCTGCGATGTTTGGCGATGCGTTGTTTTTATCTTGTCCAAGCGGCTCCGACTCGGTTGCTGATGTCGGATCCTTAGGAGAACATCCGACCAACACCAGCAGGACGCAGCCGAAAAATGTGCTGATGGCGGTTTTGACAAACGCTCCCGTTTTTTGCTCAGACCTCTTGGTCGCCGGCCGGGGCGGCACCAAGTGTAGGAATGGCGGGATTCGATTCATCGCCGCGAGTCTGGCTCTAGCGCAGGAGTCAGTCAAGCATGCGGCCCTGTGGCGCTTCGACGCACGTCCCACACAAAATTCCCGATCCGATTCTACTTCACCCGCACCAATCGCCTACCGTTGCGTAAGGTGCCACGGTTATCTGAAATCTCCATTTCGATCAGGTGCGAGCCAGACTTCATGACCGCCGACAGTGCCGCTTTCCACAAATGTGCAGACGGGTGCTTCGCGGGCGATCATCAACGCAGCGCAGGGTGGGCAGGTTTTCTTTTCTGGGCACTTCACGGGCACCAAATTCTAACGCTTTATCGCTCTGTGGTCGGTTAGTCTGTTGCATTGCGCTTGATCCCAGAAAGTCCGCTAGTTAGTCTCGGGAATGAGCTACTCTCAGCAACGATCGATCGAATCTTCGCCTCGTCGGGCAGCGACAGCATCTACGCGGTTCTTTTACTACGCGGTGATGCTCTTCGTGGTAGGTATACTTCTTCCAAATTTCTCGCTCAGTGCTGCTTCGACGATTGGTGGCTTGTTAATACTCCTAGGATGCGGGCTAACAATCGTCGGCCTCGGTTTCGCAATTACGGCGATCGCTATCGCCAAATCGGCACCGTCTCAGAGCGTGGTTCCGCGTGCGGTGGTCGGCCTGATTCTAAACGGGTTGATCGCGATCCCACTGATTAACCAGTTGCTCCAAGCGGTGAGCAGGGGGGCACTCGAATTTTTGGGATTCTAGTCTGCGGGTTCATCGAATTCCATGTTATGAGCAGAAAATTGAGCGCGATCGTCCCGGACTGGTGAGACGGGACCGTCAGCTCGGCAA
>JBLHKE010000164.1:0-12075 GCA_047619485.1 Verrucomicrobiales bacterium
TTCCTCCGCGTCATCCAGATAGGTGATGTGGCGGAAGGTCTCCGAACCCTCGAAGCGTTGTGTCAGTTCCCTTGAAGCTTGCCCGTGATCGTTGTCGAGGATGCCGATGGAGACGTTCTTCACTTCTAGGTTGGCAGCAAAGGAGAACACGATCATCTGGATGAGCGGCAGCACGATCAGCACAAGTCGGCTGCGCTTGTCTCGCAGGATTGCGAGGAGATTTTTGATGATCAGCTCCGGCAAACTGCTGATCTCGAAGACGAACCCCGATAGCAGGAAGCTCGGCAGGAACCCGACGACCAGCGCGATCTGCGAGGCGACGAACTGGTTCTTCGTGATCGTGGAGATGAGCAGGCCGAGGGCCAGCATCTCAATGAGGAAGATCGACGAAACTAGCCGTGTTCGGCTCGCTACCGTCCGCGATCACCTGGATCGCGGTCAGCGCCTCGCGGCTGCGCAGGGTCTCGGAGAAGGTCGTTGGCACCACCACGATCCCGCGCGACGTGGGTGTCGAAGTAGCGCGAGTTTTGAATTGCGGCGGCCAGGCTGAGCGCTTCCGGCGTCGTGCTCTCTAACACGAGTCCCAGGCGCACGCGATTCGCGTCGAGCGATACCTTGTATCCGAAGATGAACAGGAGGATCCCCGGCAGCACGAAAGCGATCAGGACGGTGCTGGGATCGCGTAGCACCTGGATCATCTCCTTGCTGATCGGCCTGCCGCCGGCTTCCGGTCAGACCGTACACGCCAGCGAAGAAATTAAGATTCTGCCGCGCGCTCAGATCCCCGTAGAGCGAAAATTTCTGCGCCATGTAACCGATGCGCGCGCGGGCTATACCGGGGGCGGATGCTAGATCGAGCCCGACCACCTTGGCCTGGCCGGAACTCGGTGCGAGCAGGCCACACAGCATCTTGAAAGCGGTCGATTTGCCGGCGCCATTCGCCCCGACGAGCCCGCAGATTTTGCCTGCGCGGATCGCAACGCTGATCTAGTGTAGTGCGGGGTTCTCCGCAGCCGGAAAGCGCTTGCTGATGTCGTGGAGTATCGCGAGGACTTCGGGCGTGGTGCTGGTTTCTTTGTCCATGGATCAGAGGGCGCGCAGCTTGTGCGACTTTCGCTTGTGCGGCGCCCAACTCGGCCCGGGCAAGCGCGATGTCTTCAGCGCGCGGTTCCTCTACGGCCAGCGCATATGCCTGCTTGGCTGATTCGAGCTGTGCGGCAGCCGCATCGCGGGTGGCCTGGGCATTGTCCGCGGCCTGCTTCGACGCGGCGCACGTTTTGGAAAGTTCCAGTTGTCGGTCGAGGGTCTCCTGTGCGTTGTTCAAAGCGGTCGTCACCTCGTAGACCCGCGCCTTCGCCTGCGCCACCTCGCCGGGCCGCGTGCCCGCTTCGAGTTTCGCCAAGGCGGCTTTGGCAACACCGACCCCTGCCTTGAAAAGCTCGAGACTGTCCGAAAGTAGTCCTTGGTCGAGAGTGGCGACGGTTTGCCCTGTTCCGACCGCATCGCCCTCCTCAAATCCCGTGGTTCCCAGCTATCTGGACGATCGCATTGCCACCCGCTCTCGTCGAGGCTCCGGCAGAAGTAGCCGCGACGATGTGCCAAGGTCACGGCCACCAGCAGCAGCTTCAGATCAGCCGCCGACCGTAGGGTGTCACCAGCCAAGATCCCGAGGCCGCCGCTGTAGGTCGGCATCTGCGGATTGATCGCGATCGCCATCGAAAAATAGGCAATCCGTGCTGTTTCGCTCATGTGGTTTTTTGTATCAAGATCCTCATTCAGCGGCTCGCCCAAAGATGACGACGAAGGCTAGAAGTGTGATGAGTGCACCGAAGAAAACCCGTCTCCAAACTCGCTGTCCGGGCTCGGCCGCATAGCCGACAGCGATGAACGCATTGATTCCCTGCAGGAGATAGTAGAATGCAAACGCGCGCGATGCGATGCTGATGATTTCGAAAATATTGGCGGTCCAAACGAGGAGGATGGCGAAGGCGGAGATCACGAGGTAGCCCCAGCGGGCGCGGACACGTCCATTGCTCGATTCTTCGATTAGGCCGCCGGCGCCAGCGGTATCGGCGATTGCCGCACTGAACTGGCTCATGGCGGCTGCGATGACGAGCAAGGTCGGCAATAGCGGGCTGACGATGCGAGTGAGTTCGATAATGGCAGTCTCATCTGGACTCGCATTCTGAGATTGCGTGAGGATGGGGATCGCCAGCAGCACGAAGACGACGTAGATCACGCCGGACGTGATCTGTGCCGATCTCATGGTGCGCACCCGGGTTTCTCGGTCATACTCCGCTCCGAGATACCGCGACGTTTCGAAACCTTGCACAATGAGTAACATTCCTGCCAGCAGGCGGATCTGCTCGAAAGTAGACGCTTCAATTTCAGGCCAGGTCTGGTGGATCGTCTCGGCATACGAGTGCAGGTCGAAGACCGCGAGGCCAGCGAGCAGAGCCGCGATGATCGCGAGTTTCACCGTCACAGAGTATTCCTCAAGCTTCTCCAGCGCTCGAAGCCCGCGTGTCGCGCCGGCCACGCCGATAAATAAGAGGAGGGCAGTGGTGAGCAGATTGGCGAGGACAGGATCGTTGGTACCGCTGGGCGCGAGGACAAATGACGCCAGCAAGCGCAGGTAGAATGCTACCGAGATGACATAGGCCGCCGACAACGCAAACGACGCCATCTGCTCGATCTTCCTGATCGCCTGATGGCCATCTGGGACCTGCGCAAGGATCGGTTCGACGTGGCGGATGTTAAATCTGATCATCTCGCCGATCCCGTAGGCGACGATGACGATCACCAACATCGCGATCGGTGCTGCCGCTCCGACTGCTAGAGCGAGGAGTGGGGCGGCGACCAGGAATCCGCTGCCGATGATTGAGGCGAGTGGGGTGACGGTTGCCAGCCAATGCTCCGAGGTGCGAATCCGATGATGGAAAAGGACAAGACCCGTAACCAAGGCGGCAAAAAGAAGGGTGGCTTCGGTGAGATACATCGAGTTGCGGTGCCTCTAGCCTAGGTCTTGTGCCGGTCTTTCCAAATCGTTACTGCTCCCCAATGTCCGATCATTACACACAGCGAGAGAGGAAATACGGGCGCTCGGGTTTCGATCCGTTTCCACCGAAATCGAGGCAGACCTACAGAAACGTGCGATATTTACCAATCCTATGAAATATTTGTTACTGCTAGTTCCTATTTTTTCTGTGCTCGCCAGTTGTAGCAGCACGACGCCGACGCGCCTGAGCATTGTCTCGGCCTCCGCGGGGAGTGACATGCAGCACATCATCAACGTCTCTTCATACGATCCGAAAGAGCGGCAGCGAAGTGGTCGGAGTTTCTCAGAGAATAATGTATCGAGCCTAAAAGATAATGGGGCGACTGCTTTGATTGCGCGAGCTGGCAAGGGGGGCAATCTCGACGACAAGTGTGCAGCCTTCATTGCTTCTGCCGATCGTGTGGGGATGTTGCCGGGTCTCTACTACCGCGTGCAAAAGCAGGTTGATCCGGTGAAACAGGCTGACCAGTTTGTCGATCGGGCAATCTCGCTCGCGCGTGGGCGTCGCTGGGATGCACCGGCTCTATTGCTGTGTGGAGACTACGATGGAGATCTGCCGCTCTCGTCGATCCTGAGATTCATGGACCGGGTCGAGTCGCGCACTGGCGTTATTCCAGTGGCCTACTTGGAGAACAGCGATGAGATGAAACTACGGACCGCTCGAGCAGATCGTAAAACCCGCATCCGTTTGCGCCGCGCGCCCTACTGGCTCGCGCTCTATTCCCACACTAGCGGGGCTGGGCCGACCTCCAGTTCGCAGCAAGACACCCCACGTGGTTTACTCGACCAGTATCGGCTGTGGAACGACTGGAGCCTGTGGCAGTATGGCGGCGTCGATTGGGAACGTGGGCGCTCCCGACCAAAAGTTTACTCGCATGATCGCTACCAGTTTGATCGCTATTTCGGCGACATGGATCGGCCAGTCGAGCGCAATGTTTTCAGGGGTTCGGAGTCTGATCTGAGCGCCTTTTGGCAGCGGCATGGCTTGAAGCTACAGTGAGTGAGGCCTCATTGATCTGCACCACCTGTTGGCCTTCGATCCGGGAGAAATCGTCGTCCGTTGGGATCCCGCTCCGAGGCTGCGTGATGCAAGGAAGCAACTTTTCCTAAAACCTAGGACAGTACCTCACCGATGACTTCACCCTCGACGTTGGTCAGTCTCCGCTCGATTCCATTGTGGTAGAATGTCAGTCTCTCGTGGTCGAGGCCGAGCAGGTGCAAGATCGTGGCATTGAAATCGTAGAGCGGGTGGACATCATGCACGGCCTCGCGCCCGAGCTCATCAGTGACGCCATGGCTGACGCCGGGTTTGACGCCTGCGCCAGTCATCCAGCAAGTGAACCCGTCAGGGTTGTGGTCGCGCCCCTTTGCGCCTTTTTGGAACATCGGCATGCGGCCGAACTCTGTGCACCACACGACAAGCGTCTCCTCGAGCAAACCGCGATCTCGAAGGTCTTTGATGAGTGCCGCCGCCGGTTGGTCGAGGATTTCTGCGTGCCCATCATACTGGTTCTTGAGATCGCTGTGACCGTCCCAGTTTAGCTTTCCACCGCTAGCGTAAGCACCGTTGAACAGCTGCACGAAACGCACTCCTTTCTCAATCAAACGGCGTGCGAGGATGCAGTTTTTTGCAAAGCCAGCCTTGGTGGGATTCGACTCATCATCCGCACCGTAGCTCTTCAGGATGTGTGCGGGCTCCGTGCTGAGATCGCCGATCTCCGGGACGCTGAGCTGCATTCTCGCGGCAAGCTCATAGCTGGCAATGCGCGCGGCGAGTTTGCCATCGCCCGGGTTCTGTTCAAGGTGGCGGGCATTCATCCGCTGCAGTAGCGAGCGTGCGGCTTGATCTTGTGCGGTGCTGATCCCGGCCGGTGGCGTCAGGTGGCGGACAGGTTTGGAGGCACTAAATGGCGTGCCTTGAAACTCTGCCGGGAGGAATCCAGGCCCCCAGTTATTGACGCTGGCTTGCGGAACACCGCGTGGATCGGGGATCGATACGAACGCAGGGAGGTTCTGGTTTTCGCTACCTAGCGCGTAGCTGACCCAACCGCCCATGCTCGGGAATCCATCTTGGACAAACCCCGTCGAGAGGAAATTCTCTGCAGGGCCGTGCGTATTCGATTTGCTGGTGAGCGAGTGAATGAATGCGATGTCGTCGGTCAATTCGGCGAGGTGCGGAATCATGTCGGAGACCATCTTACCGGTCTGCCCACGTGGGCGGAATTCGTACTGTGGCCTCGCCAGATTGCCTGCAGGGCCTTGAAATGTCACCGCCGGACCGCCGGCTAGAGGTTTGCCGTCCTGTTTGATCAACTCTGGCTTGTAGTCCCAAGTCTCAAGTTGGCTAACGGCTCCCGCACAGAAAATCACCACCACGTTCTTCGCTTTGGGCGCGAAGTGCGGCGCCCGCGGCGCGTAGGGTTGCGATGGATCGATGATTGGTCCATTACCAGCGAGCAATCCTTCGCGTCCGAGCAAACTCGTCAGCGCGATCGAACTCAGAGCGGTCGCACTGCTGCCGAGGAAACCTCGGCGGTCTAGTAGTTGTCGCCCGCTTGGGGATAGATGTTCGGCGCTGTTGTAGTTCATGGGATAAAGAGAAATTCGCTGCTATTGAAGATGGCTCGGCAGAGTGTTGAGAGGCCGTATTGGTTTACTACCGATTCCGCGTCGACCAGTTCCTCTGGCTGTGGATCGCGCCCGTAGGCCAGCCGATATGCGTAGGCGATCTGTGCTGGTATCTCTTCACCGACCTTGTCTCGCACGCGCTCCACCAGAGCTTTGGACTCGTCGATTGTGAACTGGCTGTTGAAAAGATTGAGCGCCTGGATCGGTGTCGTGCTCTGGCGTCGGCGCGATATGCTCTGACCAGCGTCCGGGCAATCGAACGCGCCAAAGACCGAATCGGGTTCCATACGGATCTTGTGGGCGTAGATCATGCGCCGCCATCCGTCTTCTTTGAAATTCGAAATCGGAGGAAATCCGCTGAGCCCACCGCGCGAGGTGAATAGATCGAACCCGGGGCCACCGGTCTTCAGATTGAGTCTGCCGCTGACTGTCAGCATCGCATCGCGAATGCTTTCAGCTTCTAAACGGCGGGTAGGGAATCGCCACAACAGTCGAACATCAGCGTCCTTGGCGTGCGCGTCGGGTTTGATCTGAGCCGCTTGAGCGTAGGTGTCCGACAGCATGATCAACCGTTGCATGTGTTTCACTGACCAGCCGGACTGGATGAATTCGGCTGCCAGCCAGTCGAGAAGTTTTGGGTGGGACGGGGCGGCGCCGATCCGGCCGAAGTCGTTTGCTGTTTCGACCAGTCCGATGCCGAAGTGCCCCTGCCAGATCCGGTTGACCGCGACGCGTGCAGTGAGTGGATTATCCGCGTCGGCGATCCAGTTCGCGAGCGCTAGGCGGCGCTCGCCATCGGGCGCGTCTTTCGCTAGCGAGACGTCACCAAGTGAACTCAGCACCGCTGGCTCGACTTCCTCTTTTGGCTGCTCGGCGTCACCACGATTTAACAGGTGCATCGGCTCCGGTTTACCGAAGACTCCTCCGAACACCGTTTGAGCACGGGACAGTTTAGCCAGTTGAACCTCAATGCGCTTCCTCTCTTCCAGCAGGGACTTAGCCTTTGCCTGTTGGTCAGGATCAAGCGCAGTGATATCAGTTTTCGCATCTCCGCTGCGGCGGTCGGTTGAATCTGCCACCACCTGCCAATTTCCCGAATTATCCGCGACCTCGATCAGGTATTCGACTGCGAGCCTGTCGGCAAATTTGCCGTCACGGTCGCGAGCCCAGACGATGCGCTCGATGGTGTGTTCGTTAGGAAACTCAAGCATGACCCACCCGCTCGTCTCGCTGCACATCCAGCTCCGCTCGTTACCAAACTCCCCATCGTTGATGAATTCGAGTTGGTGTCGGTTGGCCGAGACATTGCTGCCGGACGCACTTCGCGCCACGCCGAGCGATGCCAGGGCGATGTTGTTGCCCTGTGCGTCGAAAACCTCTAGTTCGTCAATGCAAGGCTCGTAAAGATTGGTCTTTTGAATCGTGAAGCGCACCTTGCGTGCCTTTACTGGAGCGAACCTTTCGACGTTGATCAATGCGCTCACTGATGGGCGCTCCAGACCAGATTGGGCGAGAGGTACGAGACTCGCCGCAGCGCGATCGATCTCACGAACACGGGCGCTCAGCTCTCCCGACTGCTTGCGCAAGGCCTCCGATTCGGGCGATTGGATCGGGCGGTCGCCGTATGATACTCCGGCGAAGAACGCCTGCATGGAGTAGTAATCTTTCGCTGAGATAGCATCAAATTTGTGATTGTGACAGCGAGCACAACCGACGCTGAGCCCGAGGAATGCCTCGCTGGTATTAATGACGATTTCTCCAAGTTCATCCTGTCGGGCGAGGCGCATCGATGCTGCGTCCTTGCCGATCTGACCAGGCAACAGGCGTGCCGCCGTTACCAAGAATCCGGTCGCAGCATCCTTGCCGATCTGATCGCCCGCCAGTTGTTCGCGGATGAATTGGTCGAAGGGCGTGTCGTTGTTGAAGGCCGCGATTACGTAGTCGCGGTATGGCCACGCGTTGGGGCGGGGCGTGTTCACCTCGAAGCCGTGGGTGTCGGCATAGCGCACCACATCCAGCCAATGCTGTGCCCAGCGCTCGCCATAGCGAGGCGAGGCTAGCAGTTGATCAACGATGCTCTCGCGTGCTGCGGGATCTGTGTCGGTGAGGAAGGTTGCGACCTGCTTTGGTGACGGCGGCAACCCGATCAGGTCGAAGTAGACGCGCCGCAGCCAAGTCAGGCGATTTGCCGGCGGCGACATCGGCAAGTCGTTGCTTGCGAGTTTCTCTTTAACGAATGAGTCAATATCCCGCTTCTCATCGAACGGGGCGAGCGGCTTGAATGACCAGTGATCAGTGCGGTCTTCTGGTTGCACCAAGTCGATCCCTTCTGGCCAAACTGCGCCTTGGTCGATCCAGGCTGTCAGCTTGGCGATCTCATCTTTTGTCAACGCGTCGCCTTTCGGCGGCATGCGTATTTCCTCATCATCGCCGCGGACAAACCGGATCAGATTACTAGCATCGGCTTTCTCTGGAACGATGGTTGGTTGGTGGTATTCACCACTGTTGAAGGCACCGGAGCGCAGGTCGAGGCGCAGCCCCGATTTCTGCTTCTCTTCCCCGTGGCAGCGATAGCAGTTGGCTTCGAAAATCGGGCGAATATCGCGCACGAAGTCGACCGGTTCGGCACCGAGGTTCCCGCCTACCGCGAATGTAATGGATGCGATTGTTAGTTGGAGTCTCACTTTTGATTAAGGGTAGGGGTTGCCGGCTTCGAACCGCGCGTGAACTTCCGCATTTTGCATCGTGCGCGCGAGGATGGCCAGATCATCGACCCGACCGCTGAGCTTGCGTTCTTGATGGTTCCAGTTGCCTATCTGGAGCGACCCCGGTCGCGCCGGACAAGTGGTCGATTGTCGCGTTTCCGTGTCGAAACCTCCGTTGTGACAAAATCTGACCGTTCCCTGGTCCGCATCGGTTCCGGTCGGAATCAGCCCCCGCACGTAGGCGCGGATTGACAGTTCAGACGCAGTGGAACTGCGCAGAAAGCTGTCATGAGGTTTGTTTTTCTCGTGAGTCATGGGGTATCAGATGATATCTCCTTACCGACACCCTATTTAACGAACTTTTTCCACACTTGGCAAAGGTTCCGGAGCTGTGATTTCTTTGAAGTCGGAGATCACTTTCATCAACGAATGATCGGGATCACTCGAATCTTGCCCGATCTCCCAGATCATCACGCCTGCGAGTTCTTGTTTCTTGGTGTAGACGAGCTTCTCCACGAGCGTGCCGCGTCCATTGAACGCATAGCCGTCGATGAGATCGAGTTTGGCATCGACCGCCTTTCCTTGCACCAGTTCGTCGTATGTCCTTGATTGCCGCGCTTGGTTGCGACCGTAGAAGGGAAGTCCGAGGGCGATCTTGGCAGGCGGACAGCCCCAATCGACGAGGCGCTTAACATCGGCGCTCGATTTGTCCAAGGTCGCTTGGGGGAAATCGTGATCATAGGCCATCAGGTGCACGCGGTCGATGGCCTTGTAAGCCTCCGCCCCCAAGTCTTGCCACCCGGCCTGCGCGACCGTCACTTGCAACCCGACTTCATGGAAGGCGCTGGCGCTCTCGATGAGCAGTTTTGAGTAGTCACCTAGCTCGGCGGCGTCCCTCGGATGTTCCCAGTCGTAGTCGATGCCCGTGACTCCGTGTTCCTTGCAGAATTCGAGCATGCCCGTGATGAAGCGCTTGCGAGCTTCTGGCGATTTTGCCATTGGGGCAAACCCCTCGGATCGTCCCCACCCGCCGACGCAAATTGAGAGCGTGCACTTCGATTTCTGTTTGAGCGCTTTCAGCCTCGCGATCGTTGTGGCTGGGACGATCTCCTCTGGCAGAGCGCCGTCCGCTGGAGGTTTGATGCCGAAGTAGATCAGCTGTCCGAGACATGAGGCCTGTGCCTGTGTAACGGTGCCAATCCGGTAAGCGGGTAGATATCCAATCACCTCGAAAGCGGGACGTTCTGCGGAATTGCATATCGGAGCAAAGGCTAGGATGCCTAGGGTGGTGAGAAGGAGACGATGGAAGGCCATGGTGGTGGAGCTATCCTGAAGGATAGCCTACTTCCAGAAGATTTGAGCGAATTCCTGCGGACACAACGACTGCGTAGGACTGCGCAATGGATGCGCAGCAGGCCGTTTCAGCTTCCACCAGTGTCGGGGAGTGATCGACATGAACCCAATCACGCACCGATCCGAAGCAACCAGCCAATCCAATCGCCATGAAAAGCAATTTCCTAGCTATCATTTTAGCTCTCCTCTGTTCCTCGACATTCTCGAATGCCGCCCCGTTCTCATGGCGCGGCCACGTGGTAGACGCCCGCACCGGCGCACCCGTGCCAGGCATCGAGCTCTACGGCGGTGCAAGTGGCCGGATAGACCTGACCCCGCAGGCCTTTTCGGATGCGGACGGTGATTACGTCGTGACCTACAACAATACGCTGGATCTCAATTTCTGGGAGTGGTACGGGCTCACAGCCACCGACCCACTGGGTCGCTACTACCGCTATCGCCGTTCCCAGGTCTCGCCTGTACCGTTGCTGGTTCGCTTGGTGCCGAAGCTCGCTTTCATTCAAGGCGTCGTGCGCGATGCCGTGACCGGTCAGACCTTGGCGGATATTCCGGTGAGCCTTGGCCGCCCGGGACGCTTCATCGAAACGGTGCCCACCAACCCTGACGGCAGCTTCAGCTTCAACCACCCAGCCTACGACGGTCAGACTTGCGTCGAAACCATCCCGGAAGGCGAATGGGCGTCGGCAACCAGCAGCAGCAACCTGACCGTGCCGGTCACCGACTACTGGCTTAGAATCAACGTGCCCGGATATCGATCCATGGACACCGCCGCGCGCGGCGTGTCGCTGACGGTTCAGTCGTCCGTCACCGCCGCCATCCACACCCGGGTGGATCTCGCGCTGGCAGCAGACGGGTCTGCTCAGGGCGTCGAGAATGCCACCGCGAACCTGATCACACCGCCAGTGCTGCGCTTGACCAGCTCCACCCTTCTGAACGGCGAAACTGGCGAGGCGTTGAGCTACCAGATTGCCGCCAATAACCAGCCGACCAGCTTTGCTGCCAGCGGCTTGCCGGTGGGGCTCGCGCTGGAACCGACCACCGGGCTCATTTCCGGGGTTCTGGAAACGGCGGGATTGTTTACCGTCGAGGTTGGCGCCGTAGGCGCGCAGGGAACTGTTGCACAGCGTCTGACCTTGGTGGTGCGGGTGGCGGACGACGAGGTGTTCGACAACGGCAACATTGGCGGGGTGCAAAGCGGCCCGCCGGTGCCGACCACTTTCACCCTCGCAGAGCCGACTCGCATCACCTATGTGAGCAACTATCACTACTTCAACGGCGGCGTCCTGCCGGGCACCATTGCCCTCCGCCATGAGGACGGCACCACCTACGGCCCTTGGCAGGCCTCCGGGCGGATCGGCCAGGGCGGTGTGCTCAACGCCAACTGGGATGCCTGGCCGGTGGTGGTTCTGAAATCCGGCACTTATACCGTGGTCGATTCCCATCCGGCCACCTGGTCTTACAACAGCCAGTCTGGCAATCGCGGCTTCACCATCCTCCGGGGAAGCACCACGAATCTGGACATTCCGGAAGTGCTGGCAGCGTGGGCAGGCAACCATGGTCTGACGGGGGAAGATGCCGCTGCCACGGCTGATCCTGATGACGATGGCCAGCCCAATTGGGTTGAGTTGGCGACAGGCGACAATCCCGCTCTGCCCGACGCACCGCCCCATCTGGGTATCATCCATACAGGGAACCAACTGACCTTCTCCGTTCCTGTTTGCGCCGGTGGAGTTGGCGTGCCTGGCGGGGATTTCGTGGTCAATGGCGCCCGCGTTGTAATGGAGGTGTCGCCCGACTTTGGCGCGACGGGCTGGCAACCGGGGATCACGCTCCTCGATCTTGCCAACGCCACCCAGAGCAACCAGGGGGATGGCCGGGCGATTCTGACTCTCCCGGTGAAATCCCCGCTCCCGCAAGGCTCGTGGTTCATACGCCGAAAACTGGTGCGCATCGAAGCGCCCTGAATAACCATTGTTCCCGTTCATCGGTCTGGCCCAATCTCTGCTTCAGCAGCCGCGCCTCCAAAGATCAATCCCTCCCGTATTCAGCTCATGCTCCGCGACGACCGTCGCGCGAATGTTGTCTGAGCCGAGACCGACAATTTCGCCGACCGCGAATGGGGCGGTGGCACCCACCTCACCTGGACACTGCCTCTGAACCCATCTGCTACCGACGCCGCACTCGAGGTCCAGTCCAACTCCACACTTGCCAGTGGCTCGTGGTCACCCGCCGTCACCTTGGTCACAGCTCCTGGCGGAACCTCCATCTCTGCGCTCGTCGGCAAGTAGGACTTGGGAATGTTCGTTGTAGTCTAACCTGTGATCAAGGGTA
>JBLHKE010000165.1:0-12046 GCA_047619485.1 Verrucomicrobiales bacterium
GCACGCCCTCTCGGTTGTAAGCCTCGATGCCGTGACCGCCGTTCGGCAGGTTGAACGGCCTTCCGAAAGCGTGCGGGTAGCGCCCGGTCATCAAACCCATGCGGCTCGGACCGCAAAAGGCGTGAGCTACATAGGCGGAGGAGAAGATCGTGCCGTCCTGCGCCAGCTGGTCCAGCTGTGGCGTGACGATGTCTGGCGAGCCGTTGAAACCGACGTCTGCGTAGCCGAGGTCATCGCAGAGGATGAGGACGATGTTCGGCCTCTCCGCGACGAGGGCGGACGCAGTCAGGAGCGCTAGGAGGTAAGTGGTTAGGAATTTCATGATGGCTTCGGAAAAGGCTCACGCAGAGACGCAGAGTTCTTCATTCAAGATCCGATACTTCGTCTACTTCAGTACAAACACTGCCGCACGAGCCAAGAACAAACACACCTTTTCAAGCTCTGCGCCTCTGCGTGGTATATTCCAACGTGCTGAATTCCCAGCTACTCCACTGGCGTGAACACGATGTTGCGGTATTTCACCGAGGTGTGATCTCCCTGCAGGTAGATCGGACCGGGCTCCATCGGGTCGGTGTGCATTGCGCCTGCAGTCGGACCGAGAACCGGCTGGTTGTCGATCACCTTCTCGCCGTTGAGGACGACGGTGATGTGGCGGTCGACTAGGGTGATGTCGTAGCTCTGCCACTTGCCTCCCTCGAAACCGGCGTTCTTCGATGGCGCCAGCCGCCCAAAGATGGCGCCGACGCCCTGGATTCCCTGCATGCGACTATCGCGATCGACCACCTGGGCTTCGTAGGCCCCACGCACATAGATCCCGCTGTTGCGCTGCGTGCCGATGAGAAATTCGATGTGCAACTTGCAGTCACCGAATACGGCATCAGTGCGAAGGTTGCCGTAGGCACCGGTCGCAGTGAAGTCGATCTTGGGCGTCTCGTTTACCAACACCCCCTCTTTCACTGACCAACCATTGAGCTTCTCAGGTCGGCGTAGTCGCCAGCCGCTCAGATCCCTGCCATTGAATATATCGATTGGCTCGGCGTAGGTAACCTTGCTCAAATCTGGAGCTGGCGGCATCGGCGGGATGACTTTTCCCGTGAAGGGATCGCGCTGTTGATTGCCCCCAGGAAAAGAAGTGACGATCTCTCCCTTCAATTTTCCGCCGTCAGACCACACCGTCACATTCTTTTGCGGATGCTCCTTGCCACCCTTGCCTTTGCGAGCCTTCCGCATCGGAATGTAAATCTTGCCGCTCCTGACTGTGACTCCTTTGAGCGGGTTGACCGATCCGACGTTCACGAACATCGCCACTTCGGGTTCGCCATCTTTCTCTCCGATGCTGAGCCAGCCAGCTTCGCCGGATTCGATGACAAGCGACCAGTCACCGAGGAGATCTTCAGGGATTGGTTCTGCTTTGATGGGCAATAGCAGAAGGGAGGTGAGGAGAAAACTGTAGGTGATGAACTTCATGATTCTTCGGATTAGCGGAAGACACCATCCAGTGTCGCCAAATTCTTCTGGTAGGCATCGACGACCTTAGCGCCCTTTGGTGTCGAGCCCTCGATGATCAGCCAGTCGCTGTAGCCGATCTTATCAAGGCTGATCTTAAATTTTGGGAAATCGATCACGCCTTCGCCGATCAGAGCACCGATCTCTTTGCAATGAATCTGGCAAATCCGGTCGGCACCGAGCTGGACAACTTCTTCGTAGATGTTATAGCCCATCTTGTTCGAGTTAGCGGTATCGTAGTAGATTTGGATCGCCTTCGAGCCGACGCCGTCGATGATCTCCAGGTGATCGTCAGCCGAGAGGTAGGATTCGATGCCGAGGATGACACCTGCGTCCTCGGCCTTCTTGGCGACGGTTCTAAGTTTCTTAATCACCGCGTCCATCAACTCGGGTTTGCCGTTGATGTCGCCTCTGCCAAAGAACGCCAGCAGGCAGATGTCAGTGGACTTGTCTGGCTGCTGTTTCGCCATGAGCGCCATGACGTCGATGGCATCGCTGACCCACGTGATCGAATCGGGATTGGTCGCGAGCGGCATCTTGTTGAGGATGCCCATGCCGAGTGAGGCCATCTTGATCCCAGTCTCTTCAACTCGTTGGTAGTATTGATTACGAACTTTCTGATCGCGCAGGTCGAACTCCGAATCAGGGGTGCTGAAACTGACCTGCACGCCTTCGAGACCGATTTTTTTCGCGACTTCGAAGGCGTCGATGTGCTGCGGGTTCTTGAGGCACCAGTCGCATGCGCCTATCGGGAATTTCTTCTTCTGCTCTGCCCAGACAGGCAGGCAAGCGGCGACGGACGAAGCGGAGAGTAGCTGGATGGCGGAGCGGCGTGTGGTTTTCATTGTTTGGGAAAAGTATCGCGCAGAGACGCAGAGGCGCAGAGTTTTTCTTGGGAAAGAAGAAGACCTCTGAGATTCTGGTCCCAGCGGGAATATCTGGTGATCATTCCTCTATCGGTGGCGAGAACGGCTTCGATCGAACAATTTTTCGACTTCGGCATCATTGAGCGCCGCTTTGAAAATCGCTATCTCGTCCATGCGACCATTCAGGTTGCGGATCGCAAAGCTCGGATCCTCGCGGAATGGTTGCCCCCAGTTGCCGATCTCGGCGTTGCCAATGCGCAGCGTGTCGATTTGAAAATCTGGCTCGATCTTCTCGCGCGAGATACGCTCACCATTGACGTAGTGGCAAACGGTCGCGGTCACAGGATCGAAAACCGAGGCGAGGTGCAGCCACTCGCCGCTCATGGACAGATCCCACATCGGTGGAGAAAAATACACGTGGTGGTAGCGACTCTTTTTCGGGTATTTCGGGTGGCGTGCCGAGTCATCGATCATCACCGATAGCATCATCTTGCCATCTTCGCGAATCTGCCAGTGCGACTCTCCGGTTTCATAGCCATCACCCATAAACAGCGCGCTGTATTGCCGATCGAGACTATCAATGCGCGCCCAGCAAGCAAAGCTCAGCGCAGGGAACTCGCCGGGGAGATTCACACGGACGCGCGAACCCGGACGGTGGAATTCGAGCGCAGATTTAAGGCCTCTCCAGCGTCCCGCAACCGGCTCCGCGAGGATGATCGCCCCATCGAGTTCGGGATTGCGCGGCAAGCTCAAGTTCGGGATGAGCGCGGTCGCATCCCCCTGGCCAAAGGTATAGTAGGCTAGGAGCCGACCATCTTTGGAAAGCTCATCACGGTGGAGCAGCCAGCGCGCAAAATCACTGCGCAGGCGCTCGCCTGACCGCGAATCTAGACTCCGTGCATCCGGGAAAGCCACAGTTCCGCTCGCCTGTGAGCTCATCGGTTTGTCCGGCGCAAGACTGAATGCGCCCCCTTGCTTCACGAGAATTTCTCGCCCGTCCTGGTGTTGGACCGAGATCTCTCCGTCGAATACCTCGACGTGCCCCTGGCCATCGCGGACGACGAGCCCAAACTCGGTACCGAGATCGACGATCTCCGAGTTCGGTGCCTGCAATTTAAACCCGCGCGCAGCCGGAGGTACCTGCATCCTCACTGCCCCTTCGAGGCAGGACGCCTCCCAAGCAGAAGTTAGCAAGATCTCAGCGGGACCTTCGACTGTCATGTTTGCGCCAGAGAAAAACTGGATCTCTGCCGTACCAGATTCGAGCCGGAACACCTCAGCCCCGAGTAGTTTGCCCTCACGGTAGCCTGACACCCCGTTCGGCCAGGCCGTATCGAAGAGTCGACCAACAACCGCGAAGCCCTCGGCCGATTTTTCCTTCGGCGACAGGTAGGGCGCAGCCAACTCTCCACCGTCTGGTTTCGAGATCAGGTACATGAATCCAGTCCCCAACAGAAACACCACAGCCGCAGCGGCAGCAAGCGGCAGCAAGAGAAGAAAACGGAGAGCGGTCTTCGGATCCGGCGCCACGTGAACTGGAGCAAGTTGCCAAGATCGAACCTCGGCTGAAGCCGCTGAATCCACATCAGCGCTGCGGATGTGCAGCTCATGATCGATCGCCACGTAGCGTCTGAACACGGCACGCAACTCCGGATTCACCAACATCCGATCCTGCAATTCGTCGAACGCCTCGCGCCCGATCGTCCCGTCGAGGTAGCCGTCGAGCCACTCCTGTTCTTCACTTGTCAGCTCGTTGAAATTCATGCGTATCTTGCCTGTTGTAGTTTCGCTTCGATGCATTCCATGAGCGGCCGCCGCAGGCGCTTGAGGCGCATGTAGAAGGCGGCGGCAGTCGAGCCGGCCTCTTCCGCCAATTCCTTTACCTTCACTCCGGGCGTGTAGGCTAGGATGAGAAACTTACGCTGTTTTTCAGGCAGCGCTGTGAGACATTCATCAAGCGCCCGGTGCTCCACCTCGCGCTGATCAATCTCTTCGCTGCCCTCGTCGGCCATCAGCGACATCACATCCTCACGGAACACCAGCCGGTCGCGCGCCATCTTGCGCCGGTAGGCGAGTGCCTCAAAACGCGAAATCACGCAGCCCCACTTCATGAACTTGGTCGTCGGGTCGAACTGGTCAAACTTGCGCCACATCACGATCGCCGTTTGCTGCAGGACCTCGTCGGTATCGACAGCCGTCGGGATCAGTGAGCGGATGAAGCGGCGCAGATCCGGCTCGTACTGCGCGAAGAGCCTTACGAAAGTCTCGTAGTCGTCGTCTTCGGCGTCTGGCTTTTCCTTTGAGGGCATTGGCTCACCCTACCACTGTCGAAGCGGAAAAAAACTAACCGGCAACCAGCAGAATCACGCGCCGATCGGATCGACCACCTTAGAAACGGCGAGCCCCTAGTTGTTGGTTGGGGACAATATCGTCGCCCCTTACTGAATCCATCAAGCTGAAAAACATTTCATTTCTCGGAATGAGCACCGTCCACCGCTGCTCTTATTACAATCTCTTGATCGTCGTCGGATCAGCAGACCTTCCTCGAATTGCTCGGACTAGCACCAGCATAAAACATCGATGGCCGCTCGTTCGCACAAGTAATCGGTAGAGAATCCCAACCGGAGATGCGATCCGCGTTCAAAGTTTACAACGAGAACGCTGGGGCAACCGCCACCCGATGCGGGCGATCCAGACCAAGAAGCATCTCTATCTCTGGAATCCATGGTCGGATGGGGTGAACAAATTCAAGACCGCAACCAATGGCACCTCAAGCTACCGCGCCATGCAGAAGATCGCGAAGGATGATTCGCAGATCACTCCACGCCTCGAACTTTTCGATCACCGAATCCCGGAAGAACTCTATGACATCGAGAACGATCCCGACTGCCTACACAACCTGATCGAGAAAGAATCGAAATTGGCAGTGGTCAGCGAACTGCGCAACGACCTTGAAAAGATCATGCGCGAGACCAACGACCACGCACTCGACGCATTTCTCAATCGTGCCGATCCGAAATCTGGTCCGGAATACACGGCGAAGAAGCAAGATGAATCCACCGCGCGCCGCAAGGGCAAGCGAGGCAAGAGGACGAAGAAGAAGGCGAGATAGGATTTCAAAGAGCCAGCGGCACTAGAGCTCCCCCGTGGGGTGCACCCGATGTCCCCCTCGACACTGAACCAGCGGTTGATGCCATCCGCCCTGAGTGCCTCCAGCTCCGATCATGTTGGAGTGATGTCTTTAGGGCACCTCCGAAAACCTCATGCGGGCTGGAGCTTGATAAAATCCCCGCTGTCTTCGTTGCTAAAGCGCCCACTATCACCAGATAGCTTAGCGTTTATCGCCTCGCCAGCGGGAATTTTCTCTGCGCCCCATTTCCACAGCAGGTTTCCGGAGGTGCCCTTTAGGTATTTCCGCAAGCAGGCTCGATCACAAACGATCCACCCACGAATATTTCCTTTGGTATTAAGTGGGATCTAGACAGGAGGGATACTCAGGGGAGGCCTAATGACGTCAGTGTGCGAACGGAATCCAAGGGCGTCTGGCGTGTCGTCGAGAGCACAGGCCATGCGCAGACGGGACTGCCGTTTCGGATGCAACCTAAAGGCTACGCTACAAACTGGAAATGCCGTGCTGCGTGCTATTTTTTCTGCCAGGGGGCACGGGCGTTGTCCGTGATCTCTTTATCTACCTCCATCATGCGGAGCTTGAGCTTCTTGACGACCTCCGGGTTGTCTTTGGCCAGGTTCGCTTTTTCTCCGATGTCCTTCGAGAGATCGAAGAGCATCACCTGCGCCTTGGGAGCATTCCCTTTGGGGGCCTTGCCACGCTTGCGCGGCTTTTTGACCAACAGCTTCCACTTCCCTTGGCGGATGCCTTCTAGGTCGCCACGGGAGGTGTAGTGGACGAATTCGTTGCGTGGTGGATAGGCCATCGCTTCGTTTTTGATGAGGCCGCTGATGTCGACGCCGTCGATCTTGCGATCTTTCGGAAGCGGCTTTCCAGTGAGGGCTGCAAAAGTCGGGAGGAGATCAATCGTGCCGGCGAGCTCACCGCACTCGGTGCCGGCAGGGATTCGCCCCGGCCCCCACATGACACAGGGGACACGCTGACCGCCCTCGAAGGTGGTGCCCTTGCCTTCGCGCAGCGGACCGGCGGAGCCGCCGTGGTTCTTGAACTGCAACCACGGTCCGTTGTCGGAGGTGTAGATGACGTAGGTGTTCTCCGAGAGGCCGAGCTCACGGATGGTGTCCATGACGCGACCGACCTCGGCGTCGATGTGCTCGATCACGCAAGTGTAGGCATTCTGCGGATCGGGATCATAGACGTCCTCAGGCACGTAGAGCGGGATGTGCGGCATCGAGTGCGGCAGGTAGAGGAAGAACGGTTTCTCCTTGTTCGTCTTGATAAAATCCACTGCACGATCGGTGTAGCGGCGCGTGACGGTGCGCTGGTCGACTGGTAGCTCGACGATTTTTTCATTCTCCATCAACGGCGTCTTCCACAACGTGATGGCGCTCTCCTGATCCTTCCAGAGCTCGTCCGATGAGACGCGCGGCTTGCCCTTGTTGTCGGGGTGATTCATATCATTGGAATACGGGATGCCGAGGTACGTGTCGAAACCGTGCTTTTGCGGCAGCGTCTCCGGGTGGTGGCCGAGGTGCCACTTGCCGAAACAGGCGGTCGCGTATCCCTGCGACTTGAGGTGGTCGGCGATGGTGTGTTCCTCCGGATTTAGCCCCTTGGTGGATTGCGGGAAGAGCACGTGCTGGTGCATGCCGACGCGTTTAGGATAACAACCGGTCAACAGCGCCGCTCGCGAGGGTGTGCAAACGGGCGATGCGACCATGAAGTTGGTAAACTTGCGACCCTCTTTCGCCATGCGGTCGATGTGTGGGGTCTTGATCTTGGTCGAACCGAAGCAACCGAGGTCGCCGTAACCCTGATCATCGGCGAAGATGATGACGAAGTTAGGCTTGGAGTCGTCCGCCTGGACGGCGGCGAGGAGAGAGAGAAAGACGAGCGCTAGAATGGAACGGATCATCCCCCATCAAAACGCACTGGGGCGTTAGATGAAAGGCTTTTCCTCTGCCGCACTAGGAGCTACTCGACGTCGAAGCGACCGGTCTTCTTGCGTTCAGGATCTGGGACGATCTTGGCTCTCGGGAATGCCTTCTTCAATTTGCCGAGGCCATCTGGAGTGGTCTTCGACTTCGAGAAGTAGATGGTCTTGAGACTGCGGATTTTGGCAATCGCCGGTAGGCCAGAGTCGCTGACCTGGGTGCCGTATAGGTTGAGCCAGTCGAGGTTCTTCAGGTTCACCAACTTCGCCACACCAGCGTCGCCGACCTTGGTGTTGGCGAGGTTGAGCTTGGTGAGGCGTGCGAAGCTGCCGATGTGATCGAGCGCGCCGTCCGTGATCGAAGTGCGGCTGAGGTCAAGTTCGGCGATGTTCGGCGCAATCAGGAACAGCTGTTTGACGAAATCGTCACCCGCGTTAGCGGCGCCAGATATGAACTCGACCGTGACCATCGGGCTGTCGGCGGAGATCGGGGTGATGGCGGCACCGAATTCATGTAGCTTCTCGAGCGCCCCGGCAGACGGTTGTTTGACGCCCTGCGAGAGCACCTCGCTGGCACTCATGACTTTCACTTTGAGCGGCGGCCCGCCGACGTCGCCGAAGGGCGCGCCACCGAGGATCCAGTTACGGAAGGTTGCGAGCTCCGCCTCGGTCATCTTCTTGCCCTTCTTGGTCGGCGGCATGACATCATCGTCGTTCTGCGGGAGCTCCATGCGGATCAACAGTTCGCTGATCCCGGGCTTGCCGGAGACGACGCTACCACTGGTGCGGATACCGGCAATGGTATCGAGCACGAGTCCGCCTTTCGCCTTCTTGCCAGAGGTCGCAGGATCTTCGTGGCACTCGTTGCATTTGCTCGCGAGGATAGCTTTGATCTTCGAAAAGCTGACTTTTTCGACGGGTTTGCTAGGATCGACCTCGACGCGGGAACCACCAGTCTCTTTGATCCAAGTCTTGATCAAATCGATCTCCTGCTTGGTGACCGGCTTGTTTTCCTTGGACGGCGGCATGACGTCCTCGTGCGCGCTATCGAGCATGATGCGCTGCACCAGCAAGCTGTGATCGGGGCGACCCCAATCGATCACCATCGATCCAGAAGGACTCGCGTTGGTCTCAGCGATGCCCTCGGACGTGGTTAGGATCACACCAGCTTTTGGCTTGTACTTACGACCGTCGATGACACGCGCAGGCTGGTGACACTTGGCGCACTTGGCATCAAGGATCGGCTGGATCTGCGTCGCGTAATCGACCTTAGCCGATGAGGGCGCGACGAAGACCGTTGCGACCAGGAGAATGGCGAGGAGGCACTTTCGCATCCAATCCTAAGCGAAGATCGATGTGACTGGCTTCGCCTTGTCGGAGACCCAGAACGGGCGACCGGACGGCGACATGACCTGGCGGTCGAGCGGCAGGCCGAGTCCGTAGGCGATGGTGGCATTGAGCATCTTCGGCGAGACTTCGCCCTCGAGGACTTTCTTGCCCTTGCCGTCGGAGACACCGTATTTGGTGCCACCCTTGACGCCACCACCGGCGATGACGGCAGAATAGGCGGACGGGAAGTGGTCGCGACCCATCTGGTGCTCGGCAACGATGTCTGGGGTACGCCCGAACTCGGTGCCAATCACGACCATTGTCGAGTCGAGGAGCCCACGCTCTTCAAGGTCTGCGATCAGGGCGCTGAAACCGGCGTCGAGAATCGCAGCGCGCGCCTCGACAGCAGTGAAGTTATCATAGTGCGTGTCCCATCCGCCGAGGTTGACCTCGACGAAGCGCACGGAGTGTTCGACCAAGCGGCGCGCGAGTAAACAGCCACGGCCGAAGCGGTCACCGCCGTAGAGCTGGTGCATCTCCTGCGGCTCGAGGCCGATATCGAAAGCCTTGAGGTCTTCGGAGGTCATCAGTTTGACCGCCTCGTCGTAGAGCCCCTCGTAGGCGCCGACCTGCTTCTGGTTGAACTCGCCGTGGAACTTGGCGTTCATCTTGTCGGCGAGACTGAGGCGCTTGGTGAAGTCCTCCTCGCTGACGCTGCCCGGCAACTTGGAATCTTTTAGGCCATCGTTAGGGTCACCGATCGGCACCCCGGAATACTTGGCACCCATGAACCCGCCGCTGGCGGTCTCCGCACCGCCACCGATGGTGACGTAGCCCGGAATGGTTTTGTTGCGCCGTCCTCCGAGGCGCAGCACCCAAGAACCCATCGCCGGGTGGACGATGGTGCCGCGGGGGGCATAGCTGCGGTGCAGGTAGTACTGTCCCTGCTCGTGGGCACCCTGGTTGGTGCGCATGCTGTTGATGACACAGATGCGGTCGGCAATGTTGGCAGTCTTCGGCAGGTACTTTGTGAGCTTGATGTCGGGGGCGACAGTGTCGATCGGGGTCGCAGGCCCCTGGACGTCCGGACGCTTCGGCTTCGGGTCGAAGGTGTCGATGTGGCTCATGCCACCTGACATATTGAGGAAGATGACGCTCTTCGCGGCACGCGCGCGCAGCGGCGTGTTGAAGCCGAAGGCCTCGGTGGCCACGCTGGCACCGAGCATCGGAGCGAGGGTGACGCCAAGGTACTTGCGGGCGGAATCACACATGAACTGACGGCGGGTTAGTTCGTCGGCTTGGTTGAATTGGTTACGGTCTGCCATGGTCTTGGTTCGTTGGGGATGGGGTTTTCTGTGTGTGGATCCTACTTGACGAAGATAAACTCGGAGGTGGTGAGCAGTGCAGCAAGCACGTTGCGGTAGCCGCGGTCACCGTTGGCTTTCACCTCAGCGAGCATGAACTGCAGCTCGTCCGGAGTGGCCTTGCGCGAGAGCGTGCTCATGAAGAGGATATTGACCTTCTCGGCGTCACTCTTGCCCTCGGCGAGGCTTTTGAAGACGTCCGCCCCAGAGTCGTTGACTAGGTTACGCTCGACGTGGCCGTTGAGGATGGAGAGCACCTGAGTCACGTCGGACTCGGTACTGGCCCCCTGGATGACCTCGCGGCTCGATTGCCCGAACTGGCGCAGGAAGTGGCCAGGCTTCATCGGCGAACCGAGCTCGGACGCGCGCTTCATTCCGCCGTAGTTGCGACCGCCGCCCATCATCATGGCGTCGCCTTTGCCTCCACCACCGTCTGCCTTGATCTGCTTGAGGAGATCGGCGGTGTATTTCCAGAAGGCGTCCCCGCTGTTGAGCGCGACGACTTCTTTGTAGACGTCGTTCATCGTCTTCTTACCGACGAGCACCGGCTTGCCCTTCCAGTAGACAGAGTTGCCGTAGTCGGACGATTTGCGCTTATCAGGGTTGTCGACGCTGAGCGTGAGGAGAGAGTCCCAGATCTGCTCGGCCGACATGCGACGCAGCTGGCGACCGGCATGGTGGTAGGCGACGTTGGCAGATACTTCCTGGGCGCTTGGCCCGAGGTTGTAGGTCTTGGAGTTTAGGATGATTCGCTGGAAGGCCATCATGTCGTAGTCGAGGTCTTTCATGAGCGTGGCGAGGTATTCGAGTAGCGCCGGGTTCGGTGGTGCAGACTTATCGTTGAGGTCATCAACTGGCTCGAAGATGCCAGTGCCCATGGTGCGTTTCCAAAGACGGTTGACGATGACCTTGGCGAAGCGGTCGTTGTCCTTCGACGTGACCCAGCTTGCAAAGGTCTCGCGAGGCGTGCTGTCACGCTTGATGCGGGCGCGGATGCCGCCACGGCCTAGGTAGGATGGCGTGCGGCCGTCGATCCACTGGTTCGGCTCACCGCGACCATTCTTCGGGTCATAATCATAGGGCAGCTTGATGTTCGCCTCTTCTTTTTTAGGATCCTCGATGCTGAAATCGTAGACGGCGTAGCGCAGCATGCGCCCGAGGTCGCGCACCTCCTTCGGCTTGTCCTCGTCACCGCGACCCACCTGACCAGCGATCTTGGATTTCACCCCACGGAGACCATCGGTGTATGCCGAGATCTCATAGAAATCTCGCTGCTTAACCTTCGGATCGTTCGGGTGATTATGACACTGAGCACATTCCATGCGGGTTCCGAGAAAAATGCGCACGGTGTTGGCCATGTTGTCGAGCGGCATGCCCTTATCGCGAACAAAGTAGCCGACGGCGCCGTTGTCTTTTTCCCAACCTCCGCCCGAAGCGGTGAGCAACTCGTAGACGAGTTTGTCATATGGCTTGTTGTCGGCGATGGCCTTCTTGATCCACTGCTTGTAAGGGGTGCCGTTGGTGCGGGCGAACTCGTCGGTGATACGCAGCAGGTCGGCCCACCAATTGAAGGTGTGGCTGCGGTAGGCGTCCGAGTCGAGCAGGCGCTGGATCAACTGACTGCGCTTCTCTGGATTCTCGTCACTTAGGAAGGCGGTCGATTCGCCATAACTCGGGATGCGACCAGCAACGGTAAGGTAAGTGCGGCGCAAGAATTGATCATCGCTCGCGGGTGGCGGCGGGGTGACCTTGGCACTACGAAAACCGTTGGCGACCAGCTTATCAATCTGCGTGGCAGCATTGATCTCATAGTTTGCGTCCTTCGCCTTCGGGGCGAGCTGGGCGCTGCTAATCTGCGGTGCCAGCAGCCCGGCGACCGCGATCAGAGCAAAAATTGGGGATTTTTTGTTGGCCATAG
>JBLHKE010000166.1:0-12029 GCA_047619485.1 Verrucomicrobiales bacterium
CCCTGCGATGGGATCGGAAAGGTCAGCCCACAGAAAAAATCATTACCGTCGACGATCTTCGCCTCGAGTTCGAGCTCGTAATTGCCTCGCGGCATCACCACAGCCGGATCGTCGAACACGATCCCCGCCATCGGTTCGCCGATCCCGAGCCGTAGTTCACCGTCCTCACTCACCGAGGCGTCCGCGCCACCACCGAGTTCGAACTCGATCGCGCGCCAGCCCTCCAGCGACTCCCCGTCGAACAGCTCGACCTTGCGCAGCTTCGCGGTGCTTCCCTTTTCGGGTGCGCAGCCCACTAATCCTAACACAACCATCAACAACACCATCACAAACTTCATGAGATCAGATAGCGAAATGCCGGATGTTGCGCAACGAGCCCCAGTGCACCCGCAGTGAGCCCTTTTCCGGGATCGCTGCGGTGCCAGGTGCTCGCCCCGCTCGGGTGGGGAAGTGGAATCACATCACACGCTACGCCTGCGAACTCGATCCGGTGCTGCTGGCCGATGATCTCGATCAATTTTCCAATGCGAGGGAAGAACTGTGCGATCGCGAGCTTGCCTACCGGCAGTATCAGCTCCGGCTGGAGGATCTCGAACTCCCGTCTTAACCAGCTGGCGCAGTTAGCGATCTCCATTTTGTCCGGCACCCGATCCCCGCCACCGCTCTTCGCCTTGCCGGGAAAACAGCGACATACCGCCGAGATGTAGATCCGCTCGCGGAAGGCCGCCTCATCGATCCCACACGACTCCTCGAACCAGCGAAACAGCGTCTTGCCAGCTGTCCACGCGAACGGCCGCTGCAGTGCCGGCTCTCTGACGCCAGGCGCCTGACCGACCAGCATCACACGACTTACGACTGCTCCCCCACTGATCGGCGGTGGCGTCATTTTTTCGCAGGTACGGCACTCGCGCAGAGCGATGACATGTTTGTTCAGGGCGGCTTGCATGCAACCCGACTATGGCGCGAAAACTGCATGCGCACCGCAAAAAACGGCGTAGGTTCACGCGCGCCATGAAGACAAATTCGATCCCCTTTCTAATCTTGATCACCGCCCTCGGAATCACACTGCAACCAGCCAGTGCCGATGAAAGTCTGGAGACATTAAAGACCGAAGCAGTGAAGGGCTACGTGGCGATCGCTGGCCATACCACCGCCGATGCGCTCAACAAGGCAATGGTGTTGAAAGAGACCGTCTACCAGTTCGCGGCATCGCCATCGCCCGAACGGCATGAGAAAGCTAAGAATGCTTGGAACATCGCGCGCATGCCCCACCTCCAGGCCGAGGTGTTCAGCATCGGCACTGAGGTGACCAAGGTCGATCACTTCCGCCAGATCGAATCGATTCTATGGGGTGAAGATAAATCTGTCGACGGCCCTGGTGACCGTTCCTCCGAGTATTTCTCCGGTGGGAAAAATACTGAAGCGTTGGAACAATTGCAAGCCAGCGCTGACGCGATCGCCACGGAGCTTGCCAAGACCGCAGCCGATTGGAGCACTGGTGGGAAGGACACTGCCGCTGCCAAATTCACGGCGCAACCCATTGCCGAAGCGCTCGCGACCATCTTCGGAAATGTCAGCACGCACGCCGAGCATCTCGCCAAGGTGCGCATCGGCAAGGCCTACGAGTCGCACGATCAGAAAGATGAGAGCGCGAACTACAGCGACCTGACCCATGCCGAGCTGATCTACAGCTGCTCCGGTCTCGCCAATGTGGTCGCAGGTGCCTACGTCGGCTCCGACAAAGAGGCCAAGGTTCAAGGCAGCGGACCACTACAACTCGCAACGAAGCTCGACGTGGAACAGGGGGAGAAGCTCAAACTCGCCACCAATCGCATGATGCTCGCCGTCACCAACTTCCGCCCGCCATTCGACCGTGCGCTGATGGCACCAGACGACTCGCCGGCACGTGAGGCGATCAAGGAGATGATGGATGCCCTCGAGGAACTAGCGGGCGAGTCCAAAGCAAGCGCGAAAGCACTGGGGCTCGTTGAGGAAGCTGCCGCGAAATCAGAGTAGCGGAGGGTAGTCGAACTCGTCAGAGCTTGGGCGAGCGTTCCACGGCTCAGTAGATCTCCAAGAGGCGCGACCAATTTCTTGCGAAATCATCTACTGCAAAGCGGTCGATGGTTGAAAATTGTCCTCGGCAGCCCGGGATAAGTCACAGGTCAGCGGCCAGAGATCGAGTCGAAGTCATTTACGAGTTAGACTGGAGGATGGGGCTCTATCCCGACAATTCGGCGGCCACCCGTGCGAACGCCTCCTCACCCAAAACTGGCACCCGCTCCGCCATCGCATCCGCTGGCGGCTCGGGGATCTCGACCCACGATCGACAACCTCCGTAGCGCTTGTGGTTGGGGAAATTCCATGGCCGGCACAGGCGTGAGATGCGCACCAGCGCGAGGCTAATACCCGGGCAATCTTCGTAGTCGAAGCGATCTCGCATCGTGGCCTCGGTCCAAAGGTGCAGCGGCTCGAGCGCACGCACCTGCTCCCAATCGGTGATCACCCGAGTCTCGACCAGTTCGGCAAAGTATTCGACCGTGATGTGCTCACGCTCGGCGTCAGCGATTTCCGACACGTGTCGTCCATCGCCCAGCCGCAGGTGTTTTGCCTGCTCGTGGAAGTGGGTCGGGAAAAGAAAAAACTCGCGGTGCTTGAACTGGAAGCCATCACGCCCCTCAGCGATGCCGCCCTTACGTAAGATGATCGACTGTTCGCCGCTTCCTAACGCGTCGCACACCAGCGACCACTCTTTGAATGCAATCGGCACGTTAAAAGTCTGCTAATTTGCGCCGGGGCTGGTGTAGTACAGGATCTCCTGCTCACCTTTGAACACCCGGACCGAAATCCCATGGACGTAATCCTTGCTGCGCTTCACTTTGGCTGACGAACTCGCCAGCGGGCGGGAGTTGCCTCATGTCGAGCACCCGGCACCGCCGGATGACGTGGATAGCGGGATCCGCTGGCTGAGGTTCACCTCGGTGCTCTGGAATCGGTGCGGCACCCCGGAGTAGAGGGTGCTAATCGCCTGATCATCCCCTTTGATCACCCCGCGCTCACCGCCCTGGCTCACGTGGATCTCGTACTTGATCGTCAGCTCAGAGACCTCCTCGCTGCTCGTGTTCGAGATCTCAATGTCGAAGTATTTGGATGTCTCGATTGCCTTTTTGCTGCTGCTCTTGGTGACCTTGCGGCGGCCGTGCTGTACTTTGGCATCGATCTTGACGTTGCGTCCGATTTTGATGATCTCATACTGCTCCTTGACCCACTCGCGATCCGAACCAATGAGTTTCGCAGCCGGGAAAACCATCTTGCGCCCATTGCTCCGGCGCACCATGACCTTGTCGGACTTGGCATCAAAGGAGACGAGGTTGGCCAAGAAAGTCTTGGTCTCATCGTCGGCGCTAGTGAACGAGTGCAGCTCGGCACCCGCATTGGCGAGCAAGCCAAAGGCAATGCCCACCGCGCAGAAGAAGGTGGTAAGTTTCCGGTTCATCGAAGGAAGGGTAAGGCCTACGGGATTGGACACAAGGGCAAATAGGCCGGATTAGAAAGCCGGCTTGCACGATTCTTCACTGCAGATCATCGCGGAAGCCCCGCCACTCGGCTGGTGGAGGGGCGTGCCATGCTTTGACTTCACCATCGGCAAACTCGAAGCGCAGCATCGTCGAATGTAAGGCGTGGCGTTTCATTAGCAGCCTCGCTTGCAATTCACGCGTCCATCCAGTCTCGATAAAGTCGAGGTAGCAGGTCTCGTCGGCGCCGTAGATCTTATCTCCGACCACCGGGTGACCGACGTGCGCAAGGTGCACGCGGATCTGGTGCAGCCGCCCCGTCACCGGCATGGCACGCAATCGCGAGTAACGCAATCCGCTGGCGCGCTCAAGGCGCTCTTCGACGACGAACTCGGTCAGGCTAGGCCTGCCGCCGGGATGCACCATCTGCTTCACCCAGATCGGCGACTCTACGAGTTCGCCCTTCCTCAGCAGCGGCCCATCAACGGTGAAAGCATCCTCCTCCGGCCAACCGTGCACTAGTGTGACATATTCTTTTTTCACCCGCCGCTCCTGCATGGCGATCGAAAACCTGCGCGCCGCGACCGCGTTCTTTGTCACCAGCACGAGGCCGCTGGTCTCGCGGTCGAGTCGGTTGATAATCGAGAGCGTCGCGCCATTGGCGATCTCGAACGCGAGTAGTCCCAGCAACCCATCGAGCAAGGTCTGCGGGTTGCCGGGGACACTCGGGTGGACAAGCAGCGGTGCTGGCTTGTCGACCACGATGTATTCATCCGCCTCATCGACCACCGTGAAGTGGGGGTCATTCTCGATCGCGCGGATCTCCGTGCTCATGGCTGAGAAATGCCGCTCAGCCACTCGAACACATCGCGGATCTCCTCGTCGCAGAGAGAATGCTCCACCTCGGCGTAGACTTTGAAAGTGGTCTCAAACCCAGATGTCTGGAGCATCGACACCGCGTGCTCGGCAGCCACCAGCGGCACGACCGGATCATCGCTGCCGTGGAACACCCCGATCGGGAAATCGCCCGCCTTCGATGGACAAGGGTGAGCATCGCCCTCCAGCAGGTAACCGGACATTGCCAAAATCCCCGCGATGGATGCCTGCTGTCGCAATCCCACATGTAGCGCCATCGCGGCACCCTGCGAGAATCCGGCGAGTATAATCCTCGATGCGCACTCGTTATCCAAGAGCGTCTCGATGCTCCGCTGGCTCTGTTCGACCGTGCCCCAATCGACCTCGCGCGGCTGCGACATGTCGAGGATGTCGTACCAGGCCGGCATCGTCATCCCCATGTTGATCGTCACCGGGATCTGTGGGGCATGCGGCAGGACGAAGCGCCACTTGTCTGGCAGCGCCGCCTCACTAAATCCAGACGCGACGTCCTCGAAGTCGTGCCCATCAGCCCCGAGCCCGTGCATCAGGATCACACACAGCTCCGCCTCCTCACGGAGGGCACCGATTTCAAGACAGGACAGCGGGGAGTCGGACATGCGAGAGGCATAGCCGAACGATCGCCTGACGCCAACCACAGAATTCGACGCAGCAAGCGACTCGCGACAGGACCGGCGGCATTCTGGCTATAGATTAAGCCAGATCTTAGCGTAATCTTTAGGCTGCGTCCGCCGAAACGATCCCATTCCCTGATAGCCAGTGTGCGAACGGAATCTAAGGGCGTCTCCAGTGTCGGAGAAACCACAGGCCATGCGCAAATGGGACTGTCGTTTCGGACACCGCCTCTAAAGGCTACGCTACATGGCTGCGTGCTTCCTCAGCTAACGCCAAAGGGCATTCTGTCGGCATCAGGATCGAAATGTGGTTGACTCTGTCCGAGTGGCAATTGGCTATTCTCCGCGTCATCAATGATTGCGCGATGAAAAAGGGCGGGTTGTGTCGCATCAGAAACCTCTCGAAAATTACCGGTCCGGAACTGACCGCGGAAGGTAAGAGTTTGGACGAATGTCCCGCGCCCTAGTGCTCTTCCTGCTCCTCGTGGACGTTGGGATCCATGCCCGGCAACTGCCTCGCCTTGTCGGCGTAGCGGTCGAAGCGGTTCGACAGGATCAACAAGGTCGGTGCCCACAGGCCGATGAAGATGCCGAAGCGCTCAGCGTGGGCTGCTTGCTGCGGATCATCTGTCTTTAAAAACCACCAGGTGCCAATCGAGAGCAGGATCGATAGAATCCCGGCCTGGAAACAGATGTTGCTGAGAATTTTGCAGGTGCGCTGGTTCATTTGAGTGTCTTTGGTCGTGGTTAGAAACTAGGAACTGAATGCTTACTAGGCTGCCCAACGACCAGCTGCGCACCAATTGCGAATTTCAGTGCACTGACTATCCAACCTTAAGGCCTGTTCGAAAATAACTTGGACATATTTGCTTGCCCTTGAACCTCCCACCGGCGTTGAAGTTTCCTTCAAGTAGTCCACGACACAAAGCAAACTCTGCCTTGGTGGTAGGCCCAATGGCTGCCCAGCTATTGACCAATTTATTTCCGAACAGGCCCTTAGCGATTTTTTTTCCCAAACCACTCGTAGCAGACCGAGAGAGTCTCGATGAGCACGGTTTTGACTCCCTCGCTCGACGCAAACCAGCGCTTCGAGTTGTAGCTGTCCGAGGACTGCGCGATGATGCCTACCTCGACGGTATCACCGAGGGCTTTGCGAAAAACCGTACGCGTGCGGCGGCCATGGACGCCGCGCGTGAGGACATCGATCGCGCTGGCATCACGAAAATCGGAAATCAAGCTCGACTCACGTTTTTCCCTGAACGCCTTGGCAGATTGATAGGTTCGATCGCTCGTCACACTCCGCGACGCAGCGACGATGATGCGGTTCCGCGGCACGCCCAGCTGCTCTAAAGTCTGGGCGGTCAGCTCGGCGTAGGTTTTGAATTCGCTCAGGTAGTAGCCACGCGGCAGCTCGGCTCCAGTGGTGCAGATGTAGTCGTAGGAATCACCGACATTGAATCCAGAGAGCGTCTTCGCGAGAATGTAGTCAGGGACCCAGCCCTCGACCACCAAGACCTTAGCCCCTTCAGCCTTCTCAGTGACGCTCAGGAAGGGGTGGATGTTCGCCACGACGAACCAGACGGCTAGCCCGAAGAGGATCACGCCGAGCAAACAGCCTCGCCAGGTCGGCACCCAGAAGGTGCGTTTGCGGAAAAGTCGGAACACGGAGGTATTCTACGCGCCGAGCCCGATTGAGCGCAAGACTGCGGGAGTGTCAGTGAAATCATCGAAAATTACGTCTGGCGAGTGCGACTCGAGCTCCTCGCGCGCCACCCCGCCGGTGGCGACGGCGATCGCCTGGACACCAGCCGCCCGAGCGCAACGGATGTCCTTGGCGGTGTCGCCGAGGACATAGACGCGGTCGAGTGAATATTTCTTCCCCGTGGCTGCCTCGGCGCGTCCGATCGCGATCGGACCGAGTTCATTGCGATCATGATGGTCGTCGCCATAGGAACCGAAGCCGAAATGCGCGCCAATCCCGAAATGCTCGACCTTGAGACGGGCGCCGCGCTCGATGTTTCCAGTCAGCAGCCCGACATCCGTGCCCTGATTTCGCGCGAGGGTATCGAGTAGTTCGATGACCCCCGGCAACAGCCGACCTCCAAATCCTGGCAAGTTGTCAGCCAGGTGGAACAGGTAGGCATCGTAGAAGCGATCGCGGTTGGAATCGCTGTGCTCGATCTCGGTGCTTTCGAAAATATTCATCACGAGACCGCTGTCGGTCGCACCGGCGAGATCCAGCTCAGGCATTCGCGCAGCGTGATCTGGGAAGGCGCGGGCGAAACCCTGGGTCAGCGCCTCGATGCCAGCACCACCGGTGTTGAGCAGCGTGCCGTCGATGTCGAAGAGGATGAGTGTGTCGGACATTGCGAACAGCTGGAGAAATTACTTGATAGATGAATGCTGATTCGCACTACGGCGGATGCTAGCTGCTTCGGCCTAGCTCGGGATTCGAATTCTTGACTGCAGATTTTGTAGATGACGCAGATTTTTCTGGAGCAAGGCATCGCCTGCTTCGCATCTCGTAGACACGAAGTTTCACATGCCGAGCGAGTAGCGTTCCACTCGCACTCCCCTCTGCTTATCGATGGGAGGCGAGACGGCCAGGCCAATTGGCCTAATCCTTAGCTTTTTCTTCCACCTTCACATCTCCCTCTTCGCCCTCATGATCGTCCTCCTCGTCGTTACCATCATCATCATCGATGTCGTCGTCCGGGTGGATGTCATCGTCGAGGGCGAGGAACTTGGGCTTGCGCTGCGCCTCGGCCAACGGCGAGAGCATGATGGTGATGTTGCGGCCGGTCTTGCGCGGATCCATGTCGACGTGCGCCATGGTCGTGAGGTCGTCGGTGATCTGCTTGGCGAGTTCGAAACCGATCTCCTGGTGCGCCATCTGACGACCGCGGAACATGAGCTGGATGCGCAGCTTGTCGCCGTGCATGAGGAAACGCTCAGCGCGCGTCATCTTGATTCCGTAGTCGTGCGGGTCGATGCCGATGCGGAATTTAACTTCTTTGATCTTCGAAGTCTTGGTGGTGCTCTCCTTCTTCTTCTTGGCCTCGTCGTACTTGTACTTGCCGTAGTCGCAGATACGGCAGACCGGCGGGTCAGCGTTGGCGGAGACCTCGACGAGGTCGAGCCCCATCTTCTTCGCTACCTGAAGCGCCTCATAGGAAGCCATGACCCCCAACTGCTTGTTGGTCGTTCCATCGATCACGCGCAGCTTCGGTGCGCGGATCCTTTCGTTCACTCGCGTCCGTGGCGGACGGTTGAACCGTTTGCGGTTATTTTTCTTAGCGATAGGTAGAGGTCTCTTTCTTTTGGTTTTTGTTAGGCGACACAGCTCGTTGAAGAACGAGAGAAAAACGAGCGGTTGCCGGGGTACACATCAAGTGGGGAAAACAAACTAGCGCGCGGAACGGGGCTGGGGCTGGGAGCGATCTAGGGGAGATCTCATCGCGGGCTGCATGGAGGAGGCAGTCGACGCTGCGCTGCTAGGGAAGAAAGCAAACGACACCACTGGCTCGGCAGCGGGCAAAAAATGATTCGGTCTCGGCTTCAAATACTCCAATGCCCCTAGCATATGGAGCTTTTTCGGGAGGGGCAAGGTGAATTTTGCTGATTTCTGGGGCGATTTTGACACCCGATCCCCCCACCTCTGATTGCCTTTATTATTAACGGATGAAAATCGGCGATGGCACGATCTTGATACGGCCATTGTTGAGCGGCTCGCCCTCGGACTCCTCGATCGACTGCACCACTTTGTCCTTGAACGAGACCTTTATCTTACCCGTCTCGACCTTGATGTAATAGGTCTCCTGGTAGAGTCGCCCGTCGCGCCCGGTGACGTAGCGCTGCTGCGGGACGCGATCGTAGGTCACGTATTCGTAGACATCGACGCGCCCGCCGCGGTCGAGCTTCGAGGACTTGCGGTCGGGCCGGCCGAGCGATTCGGCGACCTCATCGACGGTCATGCCGAGGGCGATCTCGTTCTTCTCGATGAGCTCCTCGACCTTCTTCTGCCGCTCGTAGAGCTTCTTCAGGTTGGCGATGAACTCCTTGTCCAGCGAGGTTAGCTCCGATGGCAGCACCCAGCCGACGACAGTACCATGCTGCGCCTCGCCGCGCACGCGGAACTGTTTGTCAGTCATCGCGACCAGCTCCACCTCGCGCCCGCGCTTGAGCAGGCCGAGCGCATCCTTGCGCGCGGTCGATTTGTAGATCGGCGGCTCGCCCTTCACGGAGAGTTTGATGCGGCTCTTGGAGAAATCTTCGAGGTAGATCGCGCCAGGCTCGCGCACCAGACTGCTCTTCTTTTTCTTCCTCGGTGCCGCATCGGCTGATTGAGGAATGGCGAACCCGGCAACGCAGGCAATGCCGAGAAAGACGCTCACCGCTGTGGCGAGCCGGTTCATCTTCGCTTTCATAATCATCGAGTGTAGAGGCGGATCCCAGTGGCGGAAAGGAAAGAAATCCTCCCGCGGGACGCATTGGAGGCAGAGTTACCCAGCTCATTTGACGGGCAGACGCTCGAGAACATTCACCGGAATCATGGGAAAGAGACCATTTTTGCCACCCGTCCTTCCCGACAGCCTCTAAAATCTACGCTACATGCCGATCTCCTGACGCGGGGAATAGCAGAACGTTGCGGGCAGCCGGCTCCGGAGTTACCTTCCTGCATGAGCAAATTCTGGAAAATCGTCATCGTCGTGGTGTTGATCTTCCTCCTGTCCATCATCGCCAACAACTGGCTGCCTTGGATGAGTGCAAACTAATCCACGACGGTCGTGAACCTCCGCACGAAGTCGATCGCCTCTTCGCTGATCGCTGAGCGCGGGAAACCGCCGCCGGGCGCTGGGTCGCGTTCGTAGTAGATGAAATAGTAGCCGCTGATGAGTTCGATGCGCGCCACGCCGGGCCACTGCACGCGCTTGAAGGTGTTGCCGAAGTAGCTGGCGATGCCGCCGCTATCGAACATGACGCGCACCTTGCGACCCTGGAGCGCCTCGTAGGTCTCATCGAGATGCGCTATCTGCGTGAACCACAGCACCACATACGCCGCCGGGTAGGCAGCCCCGAGGACGAGGAAGATATTGAACACCACGGTCAGAACCGCTATCAGGCAAGCGAGAGCGATCGCGCTGGCGATCAGGATCGGGCGGCGGGCGCGCTTCCAGAGGAAGCGTTTGTAAGCCTTCGACACCAGCTTCGCATCGACCTCGTAAACGATCTCGAAGGAGGGGTCATCGTCCGGTGTCGTATGCGGGTTGGCGAGCGCCTGTCGGGTGAGTTCGTCAGACATCCTTCTCCCCCATCTCGGCAAGCAGGATTGCCAACGCGCCCCCGGACACGAAAATTTCGACGACTAGTGAAGCGAGCGAGAGAGCCATCAGCACCAGTGCTGCGGCGAAACTCAGCAGCGCGAGCGGGGAGAGTTTCGCGATGACCGAAACCATCGAAATCACACAGAGCAAGAGGCTGAGAGCGCCGAGCAATTGCATCCAGCGGATCAATTTTAGCCGGCGGCGGATGTTGTCGATCTGTGCCAGCAAGGCCTCGTCGCGGCGCTCGAGCCAATCGCGGTGCAAGGTGCGGATCAGCGCCGCGAGATGCAGGAAGCGGTTCGTGTAGGACAAGAACAGCAGGCTGATCGCGGGGAACAGCAGCGCCGGGGTTGAGATTTCTAAATTCACTTCGGGGACAATGGCCGCAATCCGTGAGATTTCGAGCAAAAGGCGCGCTTGCCAAGTGGCCACCAGCACCGCAACGTGGCTGCCCTCCCCGACCGGCATGAGCAGTCTGCACGATCTAGATTTTGACCAACTCGGCGACCGCCTCGACGCGGCCGGCCTGAGCCGAACGCACTGCTTGCGACTCTTCAAAGCGATCCACGATGACCTGGAGACGGCACCGCAGGAACGCGACGACCTGCCGCCGCCAGTGCAGCGCTGGCTCGCCGCTGGTGACATCGCAATACTTCCTCCGCCGGAGGTCGCTGACGAGGTCGCGAGCGCCGACGGCTTCACGCGCAAGTACCTCCTGCGCCTCGCCGACGGCACCGAGGTCGAGTCGGTGCTGATGGGGTTCAAGGGCCGCTTCACCGCCTGTTTGAGCACCCAGGCCGGCTGCGCGATGGGCTGCGTCTTCTGCGCGACTGGGCACATGGGATTCGGTCGCCACCTGACGCCGGGCGAGATCGTCGCGCAGGCTCATCACCTCGAGCGCGAGGTGCGAAAACACCACGGCGAACGCCTGCGCAACCTCGTCATGATGGGCATGGGCGAGCCGCTGCACAATTTCGATGGCACGATGGGCTCGCTGGCGATCTTGACCGACAACCGCGGGTTCGCGGTAGGCTCGAAACACGTCACGATCAGCACCGTCGGCCACGTCCCGGGCATCCGCAAACTCGCACGCCTGCCGAAGCGCTACAACCTCGCCGTCAGCCTGCACGGATCGACCGACGAGGAACGCCAAGCGCTGGTCCCAGTCAATCGCAAGTGGCCGCTGGCGGAGCTGCTTGACGCCTGCCGCGAGTACACTGAATTGCGCAAGCAGCGGGTGTTCATTGCCTGGACTTTGATCGGCGGAGTCAACGACCAGCCCGACAAGGCACGACGGCTCGGGGAATTACTACGCGGGATGAACGCGCACGTGAACCTCATCCCACTAAACCCGACCGAGGACTTCGATGGCGAAGCACCAGCACCAGAGAAGGTCGCGGAGTTCAAAGAAATCCTCAAGGCCGCTGGCCTGCCGAGTACCGTGCGACAACGCCGCGGCATCGATGTCGCCGCAGGCTGCGGGCAGTTGCGCAGCAGCCGGGGCGTCTCAGCTCGATGATCTTTCTCAACTAGCGCCGCAAAAACATCTCGGTCTCCACCACCGCGTGGATCATCGCACGCAGACCCAGACCCTCTTTTTTAGCAGCTGTCACGACCTCAGTCACCGACGCCCGATCCGCTACCGTCATCGGTCGGCCGCTAGCATAGACGAGCAATTTCGT
>JBLHKE010000167.1:0-12012 GCA_047619485.1 Verrucomicrobiales bacterium
GCAGTAAGACGATCGGCCGAGCCGTAGTCAACTTCTCCAAGGGCTTTATTTAGGCTGAACTCCCTGATTCCGTTCGATGCATGCATGATGACGAAACGCTTCTCGTCGCTATTCCAAACTGCGCGCTTGCGGAACTCACCGTTGCTCTCGCTAAGCGCTTCGAGTCGAAGATCGATCATGCTACCACGTTGCCCGACGACAGTTTTCTCCAGCTCACTGCTGACTTCCTTTTTAAGCTCGGTTAGAACATCTTGAGCCACCGTAATCCCTTCGAGGCTACCTCCACTACTTACATACACATCCACAGCGCGGTTAATACGTGAAACGTCCAGCTCCAGCTTAGACTTGTCTAGATTCTTATTCGCATTGGCTAGCCCGAGCATTGCAATGCTAGACAGAACACCAACGACACTCAAGGTGATCAGTAATTCGACCAGCGAGAACGCTAGACGGCTACAAGGGTTTTTCTCTTTTACCATAATTTTCATAATTGCCATAATCGCTAATTATTCGATTAAGTGCAATCTTAAAATGTTGCTTGTGATCACTAATGTCCAGGTATGGGGGATACCATTCATTGCTTTTACCTCAAGACCAGATAGTTACGCTGAAATTGGAATGTAATGCATTTGATCTGAAATTTTCACACGACCCGGTCTTATTGAAACTGGCGGCATGAATGAAGGCCACCTGCGTAACAGCCGTGACCTCTACGCGATGGGTAACTGGGGGAACATCACTAGAACCAACCTTGCCTGCGCAAACAGACCCCATGGCCGAAATTCAGAACCACGACGGCTGCAATCAAGTTTCACACGATCTAAGTGTCAGCGTTTTTTAATAAGCACCTCTGAATGAACTACTTCCGATGAACGTCTCCGTATTCATATTTCCGCTGAACATTTCGGGAAAATCAGAACACACTGATCCTAATCAGTTGATATTCAATGGGTTTAAACTGAACCAAGTGAATATTCATCACTTAAGAGCCTGTCGGAATTACCCTATCCAGGAAGAATCAGTTTAGAATTCGCCCAGATCCGCCCGCTGGATCGTCATTGAAGCCATTCAAATCCTCCCCAGCAAGCGGATCGGATCGGAATTTCTAGCAAGCAGCAACGATCGTGTGCATGGAAAGGCAGTTGTGCCGCCGCGGCACCAAGTGTCGAGTAGGGACTCCAAGAATACTCTGTGGTTGCACAGCTGTTCCCTAAACTGATTCGTTTCCGCAGAACAGGTCATCCGACCTGCTCAATAACGAACCGTCGCAGAATCGCTCAAAACTACCAGCCCCCGAAGAATGTCCCATCCGCTTTTACCGACTTTTTATTTATTTGCCCTAACCTGCATCTGTTCACCTGCAGCCATTTCGGTTCGCGGCGTCGTGCACCAGTCGAATTACACCGGCGCCCGCTCGTTCACGGTTGAGGAACCGGCTGGCTTTGTCACGAAGGCAACCCTCAACGGCGCCCCGATTGCCGTGGGCAATGCAGTCGAAGCCACCGCTTCTGGCCACTACCAGCTCGTTGTCACCGAAACCCCAGACGGCGGTGGAGCTCCCGACAGCGAAACGCTCCTCTTCAACATCCGCGAACCAGGACGCGGCAGCACTGAGACCGGACTCCCGACTTTCACCGCCGTCCAGCTAATCAACGACGCGCCTTCCGCAATCAACACCGGACAACTCGTCGCGATCACGCCGAACGCCTACCCGGACGATCTTCCAATCCCGGTCGTCAGCCTACTGCAGAAGACCAACGGAGATCCCTTATGGCTCAATGCACCGATGCGCATCGCGGCCCAGCCCGAGAGCACCATCCAGATCCGCCGGGGATTTGGCTATGGTTTCGTCCCCGCCAACACCAGCATCATCGAGGCTGAATCGGCCAACCTCGTCGCCACCAAATTCATTAGCATTGAAGACAGCACCACCATTTACAATCCCGTTGCCGGAGCGATCGACAGCGACATCGACTTTGGAGACAACGCCCGACTCGTGATCACCGCCGATGTGACCATCGGAGCTGGCGCGACATTGACCATCGGCGCCGGCAGCATCATCCGCTTGGCTGCGGGCGCCGACATCCACGTCGATGGAAACTTTGTCGTCAGTGCCACCACTGCCAACCCGGCGATTTTCGCACCAACATCACCAGGCAGCGCGTGGGGTGGGTTTTTTCTCCAGGAGACCACGTCCGACGTCGACATCACTGGCGCGATCATCCACGGCAGCGGCGCAGACCAGACCTGGTTCGACACCAACTCCGGATTCGCCTCTCACCGCGACGAGCAAGCGACATTCCTAGTCGGCCCAGCCGGGGCACAACTCGATCTGACCGATTGCTACCTCATCGAAAACACCGGCCAGCTCCTCCACAACGACGAGGGCGGCGACATCACCCTCACGCGCTGCCTGCTCCAGGGAGCGACCACCTGCGGTGAACTCACCGGTGGTACACTGACGGTCGATCGTTCCGCCCTGCTGCTGTTCCCCGACGAGAATCCGAATTTTGCCGACGCGGACAACGACGCCATCTACCTGACCTCTGGCCAACACCTATTCACCAATACGGTGATCGGCTACACCCGAGACGACGGCATCGACACCGGCGGCTCGCCCGCCGGCTACACGGCGAACACCACCGCCCAATCGTGTTGGTTCGAGTCCATCCTGCACGAGGGAATGGCAAGCTCCGGAGAAAAGCATGTCGCCGCGATCGATAGCATTTTCTTCAACTGCGGCCAGGCGCTCGAGTGTGGTTACGACGGCCCACAATCGACCATGTTGCGCTGCCTTTCGGTCGCCAACATGGTCGGCGCACGCTTCGGTGATAACTATGACTGGGACTACGCCAACAGCCAGCTCACTGTCACCGATAGCCTGCTGCTAAACAATCTGTCCCACGATATCTGGGGCTACGACTGGGCATCCTGGACCTACAACGATGCCAAGATGGAAGTCAGCGGCACCAAGATATCGAAGGCTGGAGACCTCGCGCAACACCCGCAAGGAAACAGCGCCTTCGACCCGATCGCAGATGCGGCACTCATCGCCCGCTACATGCCGGTGCCAGCTTCTGCAGTCGGGATCGCCATTACGAAAACTCCCACGCAGGCGGCCGTTGCCGACTACCCGCAACAGTTCACCGTGCAGCTGTCGACCTTCAGTTCCAAGGTGGTCACCGCCGAATACACGCTAACCGCAATGCCCACGCTAGATGCTCAAGAGACCACCTTGCATACGGGGACACTAACCTTCAGCCCAAGTGAGACGAGGAAGACCCTCGACCTCCCACTTCCCGCCGGCGACTACGCGCTGGTGCGCCTCGCGCTAGGGGCGGCGACCAACGCGGCCAACACTGGAGGCGAAGCCTGGTTTCTCGATTCCACCGCCGCACCTAACCCGCCCCTGATCGCCCGTGGTTCGGATTGGAAATACAGCGCCGACCGCGCTGAGCCAACAGCAGGATGGAAGGGCGACCCCTTCGACGACGACGGATGGGAATCTGGACCGACCCCCATCGGCTACGGAGACGGGGATGAAGAGACCGTTCTAAGCGCGGAGGAGCGCGGACCGGGCGACGATCGCACCACTGCTGTCTATTTCCGCAAGGAGTTCCAAGTCGCGAATGCTGACGCGATCTCGGCGCTCACCCTCAATCTCCAACGCGATGACGGCGCGGTCGTCTACCTCAACGGCAACGAAGTCGCGCGCAGCAACATGGACCCTGGCACGGTCGAATACTCGACTCGCGCGGGCGGTTCAGCCGGCAATTTTACTGAAGAGAATACCTACTACGAATTGGAACTGTCCACGTCCGCGCTGCTGACGGGCACCAATGTGCTCTCTGTCGAGATCCACCAATCCAGTCTAAGCTCGAGCGACCTCAGTTTCGACCTCGACCTGATCGCGACCAGCTCGACGAAGTTCGTCAACCTCCTGCACCTCGGCTCAGCTGCCTACATCTACTGGATCGATGACGGCGCCGTCCTGCACGAATCCGACGACCTTCTGGAATGGAGTGCGACCGACGCGTCCAGCCCGTTCCAAATCCTCACCGACGAGGCGCGCAAATTCTACCGCCTACACCTCCAATGATCGGCCGTCTCCTCATCGTGTGCGCCGTCCTCAGCAGCTGCTGCCCGGCGCCACAACCAACTGCGGAGCCGAAGGCTCCAACGATTGCGGCGAACTACGTCTACCTATACGCGCGCCTCCACGAAACCCAGGAAAAGGCGACCGCCGAAGACCAATATCTGCCAAACATCCGCGAAGCTTTCGCAAACTTCGACGCAGACTTCGAGATCGAGGAGATCCGCGGTGCAGAAAAGACGGTCGAGTTCATCGGCATCGACGCCAAGATCGCCGCACAAGAATCTGAAACAGATTTCCTCGAGACCCTTTTCCTCGACACCCTCCGCCTGAGTGGAGCCCCCTACGCCACCCAGATTTTCATCGTCGTCCCCTAAACCAAAAAAAACCTGCGTAATCTGCGCAATCTGCGGTAAAAAATTCAAAGCCAAAAATGAAAACACTCATCGCCCTAACACTCCTGCTGAGCACCACCCTCACCGGCGCCGCCGACAAGCCCAATATCGTGTTCATCTTCTCGGATGACCACGCCACAGCGGCGATCTCCGCCTACAACAGCCATCTCAAGGACGCGGCCCCAACTCCGAACATCGACCGACTGGCCAAGGAGGGCGTCATCTTCGAGAACAGCTTCTGCGCCAACTCGATCTGTGGGCCATCGCGCGCCAACATCCTCACCGGCAAGCACTCGCACATCAACGGCTTCCTCGACAACAACAACTCCCGCTTCGACGGGACACAGACCACGTTTCCCAAGCTACTACAAGAAGTCGGTTACCAGACCGCACTCGTCGGCAAGTGGCACCTCTCGAGCGACCCGACCGGTTTCGATTATTGGGAAATTCTTCCCGGCCAAGGTAGCTACAACAACCCGGATCTCATCCAGCAGGATGGTGGGCGGAAGCGCTACAAAGGGTACGTCACCGACATCGTCACTGACCGTTCGATCGACTGGCTCGAGACCCGCCGCGACAAGTCCAAGCCATTCGTCCTGATGTGCCAGCACAAGGCACCGCACCGCAACTGGTCTCCCGCCCCGCGTCACTACAATCTATTCGATGACGTCACCATGCCCGAGCCGGAGACCCTGTTCGACGACTACGGCGGTGATCGCTCGAAGACGCTCAAGCAACACGAAATGGGGATCGAAAAACATTTCTTCTGGGGTTGGGACATGAAATTCCACGGCGAATCCCAGTTCCCGAAGCACTTCATGAAAGGCCTCGCCAACTTGGAATATAAGCGCTTTGACGAGGATCAGAAAAAGGTCTGGGACGCAGCCTACCAGCCGAAGAACGACCAGCTCATCGCCGACATCAAATCGGGCAAGCTCAAGGACGATGAGATTACCCGCTGGAAATACCAGCGCTACATCAAGGACTACCTGCGCTGCATCCGTGCGGTCGATGAGAACGTCGGGCGAGTGCTCGACTACCTCGACAAAAATGGGCTCGCTGAAAACACCCTAGTCATCTACAGCTCGGATCAGGGATTCTACCTCGGCGAGCACGGCTGGTACGACAAACGCTGGATGTTCGAGGAATCGCTTGAGATGCCCTTCCTTGCCCGCTGGCCTGCGAAGATCCCTGCCGGCAAGCGGTCGAAGACCCTGATTCAGAACATCGACTACGCCCCGACCTTCCTTGAGATCGCTGGGGCAGACATCCCAGACTCGATCCAGGGCAAAAGCTTGCTGCCTGCGCTAACCAACCCTGAAAAATCACCCGAGAGCTGGCGTGATGCAATCTACTACACCTACTACGGCGAGAGAACTCACGGTGTCGCCCGCCATGACGGGGTGCGCACTCAAACCCACAAGCTCATCCGCTTTCCAGATACCGATGAGTGGAACCTCTTCGATCTCGTCGAAGATCCGAATGAGATGCAGTCCTTCCACGCGGATCCGGCCTATTCCCAAATCCTCTCCGAGCTGAAAAAAATCTACACTGAGAAGCGGGATAAATACAAGGTCAGCGATGCCACGATCCCCCGCCCGCGGCTCGACCAGGCTTGGTGGAAAAAACGTCACCAGGAGAAAATCAAAGAGGCGCGTAACGCCAAGCAGGTCGACCTCCTGTTTCTCGGCGATTCGATTACCCACGGATGGGAAGGCCAGGGCAAGCAGACTTGGGAGAAATACTACGCAGGTCGCAACGCCCTCAACCTCGGCTACGGTGGCGACCGTACCCAGCACCTCAACTGGCGACTACTCAACAGCGAGCTCCCAGAAAACGTGAACCCGAAGGTCGCCGTCGTCATGATCGGCACCAACAACACCGGCCACGTCATGCAGGCCGCCGACGAGACCGCCGCAGGCATCGGCCGCGTGATCGAAATTCTTCGCGACCGTCGCCCCGACACCAAGATCCTAGTCCTCGGCATCTTCCCTCGCGACGCAAAACCAGACGGTGAAATGCGTATTAGAAACGACGAGGTCAACGCCCTCGTCAGAGAACTTGCCGATGGTGACCACGTCCACTTCATGGACATCGCCAGCACCTTCCTCAACGGAGACGGAACCCTCCCCAAAGAGATGATGCCTGATTTCCTCCATCCGAACGCGAAAGGCTACGATCTCTGGGCCGGGGCGATCGAGGATAAACTCTGCGAGCTCGGTGGCTGGGAGAAAGTTGAATAGCCCACTGGCCGTCGGCCGCTAGGTTCAAGAGTGGCACCAAAATTGCTCGTGCGATCAGTGGGTCCGACCGATGACCTCGATCAATAGGTTCATTCCGCCCCACGCGCAGCAAAATACATGGCATTCCCCACCAACTGAAACTAAGGGAGAGGAACATGGATTCTACCCAGACCAACGATCAGAGCGACCCCGGCCCGCATAACGAAGAATACGCGCCGGAGATGCCTACCGTCAATGAGTTCAAACGCGCCATCCTGCGCCATATGCGTACCGACCTGCTGCAGGGGCGTGAGACAGCCTCCCCGCGCGACTGGTGGGCGGCCACCTCGATGGCAGCCCGCGACTGGACATCCATGCGTTTTGCACGCACCCAGCGCACCTACCGGAAATCCAATCCCCGCCGCGTCTACTACCTCTCGCTCGAGTACCTGATGGGTCGCCTGTTGGTCAACAATCTGATCAACGCCGAACTCTACGAGACCACCCGCACCGCCCTCGCCGAACTCGGTCAGGATATCTCCGACGTGACGGAGCACGAGCACGACATGGGTCTCGGCAACGGTGGCCTCGGCCGCCTCGCGGCCTGTTTCCTCGATTCGCTCGCCACCCTCGAATACCCGTCCGTAGGCTACGGGATTTTTTACGAGTTCGGCCTATTTCGCCAAGAGTTTCAGGATGGTCGGCAGATCGAACACCCGGACGCCTGGCATGAATACGGCCACCCGTCCGCAGTCGTTCGCCCCGAGCAGTCCACCGAAGTCCACCTCTACGGCCGGGTCGAAGCCCACCCCGAGGCCGGACCAGACGGCGAGCGCAAGATCTGGAAATCCACCCGTACGATCGTCGGCGTGCCATGGGACATCCCGATCGTCGGCTATGGTTGCCAGACGGTGAACTTCCTCCGCCTATGGGATTCACGCGCCTCGCAAGATTTCGATTTCGCCACCTTCGACCAGGGCGGCTACGTCGAAGCCGTGCGCGAGAAGGTCGACAGCGAGACCATCTCGAAGGTGCTCTACCCGAACGACAATACCGAGTCTGGAAAGGAACTGCGCCTAGTCCAACAGTATTTCTTTGTCGCCTGTTCGCTACACGACATCATCGCCCGCCACTTCAAGGCCGGCAACGATTGGGAAGCCCTCCCAGAAAAAGCCACGATCCAACTCAACGACACCCACCCGGCGGTCGCAATCCTCGAGTTGATGCGCCTCCTGATCGACGAGTCTGGCTTCGGATGGGACAAGGCCTGGGATATCACCCAGCGCACCTTCGCCTACACCAATCACACCCTGCTGCCCGAGGCACTTGAAATGTGGACGGTCGAGCTTTTCAAACGCGTACTCCCCCGCCACCTCCAAATCGCCGAGGGGATCAACATGCGCTTCCTCGCCGATGTCGTGGAGAAGGAATGGCCGGGCGACCAAGACAAGATGCGCGCGCTCTCACTCTTCCAGGAGGAGCATCCCAAATCTCTGCGGATGGCGCAGCTCTCGGTGCTCGGCAGTTTCTCGACCAACGGGGTCGCCGCCATGCACACCCGATTGCTCAAATCGCGCCTCTTCCCCGAGTTCGATCAACTCTTCCCCGGGAGGATCAACAACAAGACCAACGGTATCACGCCACGCCGCTGGCTGCGCGCGTGCAACCACGGCCTGTCCGACTTGATCACCGGGCGCATCGGCGACGGTTGGGTGCGCGATCTCGACCTCCTCGAGAACCTCGAGCCAGCTGCAGATGATACCAGCTTCCAAGACGCCTTCCTTTCGGTCAAGCGGAGCAACAAGGAACGCCTGGCTGAAGTGATCGCCAAACTCTGCAATGTGCAGGTGAACCCGGACGCAATGTTCGATGTCCAGATCAAGCGCCTACACGAATACAAGCGTCAGCACTTGAACCTGCTGCATATACTAACACTCTACCAAAGACTGCTGGACAACCCGAACCTCGACATCGACCCGCGCGTGTTCGTGTTCGCCGCCAAGGCGGCGCCGGGCTACGGGCTCGCCAAGGACATCATCTTCGCCATCAACCTGGTCGCAGAGAAGATCAACAACGACCGCCGGATCGGCGACAAACTTAAAATCGCCTTCCTCCCCAACTACGGCGTCAGCCTCGCCGAGAAGATCATCCCAGCCGCCGATCTGTCCGAGCAGATCTCGACCGCTGGCAAGGAGGCTTCCGGCACCGGCAACATGAAGCTCGCGCTCAACGGAGCCCTCACCATCGGCACGATGGACGGGGCGAACGTCGAGATCCGCGAGGCCGTCGGCGACGACAACATCTTCATCTTCGGCATGACGGTCGAAGACGTCGACGCCCTCCATGCACGCGGCTATTCCCCGAAGAAGGTCTACGAGCAGAACGCCGAACTCAGGTCGGTGATCGATTGGCTCGGCTCCAGCGACTTCTCCCCACCCAGCGGTGGTGGCGGCGCAGCGGTGGCCGGTAGCCTACTGCACGGTGGCGACTATTTCCTAGTCCTCGCAGATTACCAAGACTACGTCGCCTGCCAGGAACGCGTCGGCAGAGCCTTCCAGGATCGCCACAGCTGGGCTCGCAAAGCGATCCTGAACACCGCGAGGGTCGGTCGCTTCTCCAGCGATCGCACTATCCGACAATACGCGGAAGAGATTTGGAAGCTGCAGCAAACGAAAATCAGCAGGCTTCCGATTCGCTAGGCGACGCAAAAGAAATCGACGCCCTCCACGAACCCCTGATCCACAGCTAGCCCGCGGATCACACCCCGGGCCCCCTTGAGGCCGACTGCTCCTAGCAAAATAGTATTCCCATCGCAGCGCATCGCAGCCTGCTCGAGCACCGATACACCGGCGATGTTTTCACCGATGCGCCGCGGGTTAACCTCGTAGAAGGCATTCACCGCGACGCCCTCATCCAGCAGGAATCGCCCGATCCGTTTGCCGATCGGCCCCGCCCCGCAGATCTCGAACCGATCCCCCAGTTTCGCGAGATAGTGGGCTTTAGCCCTTAGAAAATTCTCCTGCGAATAGCGCCCGTCGGTGCGGGTCAGGCGCGTGTCGGAGTCGTACCAGTCGAACAGGATTTCAGGCACCATCCCGATCTGGCATCCCGCATTCAAAAAGCGCAGCCACAAATCATAGTCCTCCGCCCACTCGACTTCCTGATACCCCCCAACACTGAGGAGCGCCGTCTTCCTTACCATCGCAGCCGGGTGCACGACCGGGCTCTCGATGAACCGCTCCCGCAGAATATCCTCGGGTAGCTGCAAGCTGTTCAACCAGTCCACATATTTCACAAACCCCTCACCGATCTCGCGCCCAAGGGAACAGACCCGCACTCCGCAGGTGCAGCCAGATAGCGATTCGTCCGCGTGCAACAGCGCCACCTGCTTCTCGAAACGCCGCGGGTGACAGACATCATCTGCATCCATCCGAGCGATCAATCCACCCCGCGCATTCTCAACTCCCAAGCAGTGGGCGTCCACATGACTGCCCCCACTGAAAAAAACTCGCACCCGGGGATCCTCAAACGAATCCATTAGCGCTCGCGTCTCGTCGCTAGATCCGTTGTCGATCAATACCATCTCAAGATCGGCATACGTCTGGCTGAGACAACTCTCGACGGCTGCGGTGAGCGTCGCTTCAGCATTCCTCGCCGTGATGATCACGCTAATCATCGAGACTGCGCGCCTCCCCATACACCTCACCTGCGTCCTCATGGAAAACGATCACCATCGGTCGACAACACACTTCGCAATCGTAATCCCACTCCACTGGCAGCTCCCCCACCCCAGGAGCAGCGACATCAAACGACTCGAAACAAGTCGGACAAGTAACTGGTGTCAATTCCATGGCACCACCTCACAGCATCGATTCAAACGCGGCTTCATCCAAAATCGTCACCCCAAGTTTCTCAGCCTTCGCGAGCTTGCTCCCCGCCTTCTCACCTGCGAGCAGGTAGCTTGTCTTCCCGGAGATCGAGCCCGACACCTTGCCGCCCTTGGACAGGATCAAGTCCTTAAAATAATCGCGTGATTGCGAAAGTGTCCCCGTAATCACCCAGCTCGTCCCACCGAATCCAGCACCGCCCGCGCCACCATCATCCGTCATGATTGTTGACGGCTCCGGAGCGTAGTTGTCCGATGCCGGATCAATGCCTAAGCGTTCCATCTGCGCCAGCGCCTCCACCCCGGCATCCGATTCGAAGTAGGCTAGGATCGCGCCAGCCGCCACCGGCCCAACATCACCAGTCACCTGATATTTTTCAAGGCGATCACGGATGATTCCAATCTCCGCCTTCAACGCATCAAACTGCTCCTTGCGCTTGAATTTCGCCGCCTCGTCTTTGGGCGGATTGGCCTTGTTGCGCGGCGAGATCTCTTTCTGCTGCGCCTCGAGTGCCGCCGCCTGGTGGATCGACCGGAGCACCTCCGAACCGGCGAGTTCCTTGAACGACCGGTGTAGCCGCGCCATCTCGCGCCCGGACGATTCGCCCACATTCGGGACACCAAGACCGAAGATCCATCGAGCGAGTGACTGCGACTGTTTCGCCCGCTCGAGCGACGCGATTAGCGAGGCGGATTTCTTCTCACCAAATCGCCGCGGTTTCGATTCACCACCCGCCTGCAGTTTCGCCGGATCCAATTTCAAGTCTGCCAACTCCTCATGCTTCAGCTCAAACAGGTCTAGCGGCGAAGTCGCCATCCCGGTCTCGACGAGCTTGATCGCCACCGCATCGCCCAAATTCTCAACGTCTAGGGCGCGACGCCCAGCAAAATGCTTCAACCTCGTCACCGCCTTTGCTGGGCAGGCAAAGTTCAGGCAGCGATACGCGACAAAACCATCTGACTGAGCAATCTCGCCACCACACGAAGGACAGACGCCGCCAACGGCTTCCGCAATCCGATACGGCTCGGAATCCTTCGGCCGTTTCTCCAGAATCACCTTCACCACCGCCGGGATGATCTCGCCCGCCTTCTCCACCACGACCGTGTCGCCGATCCGCACGTCCTTGCGATCGATCTCGTCCTGGTTGTGCAAGGTGGCGCGCGAGACGGTCGTCCCCGAGACGAACACCGGCTCTAGTTCCGCGACCGGCGTCAGCACCCCGGTGCGGCCAACCTGGATCGAGATATCATTGATCACCGTCTCTTTCTGCTCCGGGCAAAACTTGTAAGCACAAGCCCACTTCGGATGCTTTGAGGTCGCCCCTAACTCAGCGTGCAGCGCCAGTTCATCAACCTTGATCACAGCGCCATCGGTCGCATAGGCAAACCCGTGACGGTCAACGTTCAACTCACGGA
>JBLHKE010000168.1:0-11989 GCA_047619485.1 Verrucomicrobiales bacterium
CCTTCTAGTGACACACGCTGGAAGGCGCCGCCCTCGACGCCGTGGATCCCGTAGTGTTTGGCGAGGCGATCGTTGAGCATCGTCCAGTCGGCTCTGAGCATCGCGGAAGCGGGCTCGCGCTTGCGAATGATCTCACGGAACACGTGCAGCGATTGGATCCGCATCGCGCGGCGCAGTCCATCGTCATAGAGCTTGCCGTAGAGGCGTTTGTCCGGCTCCATGACGCCGACCTGATCGGTGCTGAGCCAGTCGTCGACAAAGGCCTGATAAAACTTCGCCGCATTGGCGTGATCCAAACCGTAGGTTGCTGCTTTTAACCTTCCCTTCGCTTTGCTGAGGAGACCGCTCTTAGCGGCGGACAACAGCCGTTGGTCTGGTGGGCCGTTCCACAAAAAATACGAGAGTCGGGAGGCGATCGCGTAGCCGTCCGCTTTGTCGGACTCGGCATGAAACAGGAATTGCCGGTTCATCAGAATCGAAACACAGGTCTCGAGCACGGAGCTCTCGATCCGCCAGTCCGTGTCGGGAGCAAAGGCCTTGTTCTCGGACACCGCCGCCCGGAAGCGATTCTTGTAGCGATGGTCCCCGTGGGTCGGCGGACTCCAGATCGTGGTGCTGATCGCTCTCGGTTTTGCGCTGAGCCGCTTCCTGAAGAATCGCGCGATATTGCCAGCCTGTGTCGCGGTGATCGGACGGCGATAGGCCTTCTCTGCGAAGTGGCCGAGCATTTTGATCGCGTCGATTTCGGTCGGTGCTTCTGGAAAATCACCAAATAGGTGTTTCATCTGCGGCGTCGGCCAAGAGTCGACGATCGGGCCTTCGATCTCGATGTTTTTGATCAGTAGCAGATGTTCATTGATCGTGCGTGTGGGACGTTTCTTAGTCTGCCCTCCGTCATGTTTGCCGCTGCGCTTCTGCACCTCGATGGTGTCGCCCATGCGGGCTTTCACTTCGCATTCGATCACGACGAAGTCCGGTCCCGGTTTCAGCTTAACCTCCTTGATCAAGCGCGAGCCATCGACCCCGCTGGCGTGTAGCATTTTTTTGTGATGCCGCGCTGCGATGCCAATCGCCACCGGAGCCTGGGACTTTTCTGAATGCGCCCGCGCGGTCACCCTAATCCGGTAGCGTCCTGGTAATCTGATCGGCCAGGTGGAAATCGAAAATGGCAGCGTGTGCACTCCCCATTTGGTATTGCCGTTGTTGAGGATTCCAATGGCGTCGTCGATTGATCGGAAATCGTGATAGAAGGTCTTCTTGGAGAGCAGTCCGTATTTCTTGGAGTGGGGGCTATAGCTGAGCTTGCCGGCTTTCGGTTTGCGGAACGGTTGCAGTCTCTGTGTCAAAGCTTCTTCGGCGATACGCATGAAGGAATCGAGGTGCTCCGGCGTCATCGTCAGCTGGTAGTTGTCGCGCGCCTTGCCGACATCGAAGTCAGGGATCGGGGTCTGGATGACGTGCTGACCGCCCATCAAAACCTCGAGTGAGTTCCAATATTGAGCCGGCGTGAGGCGTCGCATCCGTTCTACTTTTTGAGTTTCGAGGAACTTTTCTTTATATGAATCGATTTCGTTGTTGAGCCATTTGACCAGTTCGTCTCGCTCGGGTTTGGTCGGTTGTTTTTCATCCTCCGGCGGCATCTCCTCAGTGCGCACCAAGTCGAGCACATCTTCCCAAGCGGGCAGGGTGATTTGATTGGGCTTGGTTCCTAAAACCGCGAGATCAAAATCGCCCTTCAGCTTTTTTGAGCCGCCGTGACAATCGGCGCAATACGTCTGCAGATGAGCTTCCTGAATCTCCGTGCCAGCTGCGAAATCCAGCGCCACAATTGAGCTGATCAATAGGAAGAGGATTCTCTTCATGCGAAATCTGGAAGGGTGTCATTGCTGTCCCCGAACTGCTTATCTGTGATCCCCAGTTGGTTGAAGATGGACATGTACAAGTTGCAAAACGGCGTGTCGTTCTTGCCTCGATTGTAGGCGTGATGCTTGCCGTGTTCGAAACCAGCTCCGGCTACTAGCACTGGCAGATCTTTGGTCGAGTGCGCACTGGCGTTGCCCAATCCACTACCGAATAGAACCACTGTATTATCCAGTAGCGTCGAGCCGTCCTCGCACGGACTCGCATCAAGTTTTTCGAGCAACCGTTTCACGTTGTATGCAATCTCACGTTCGACGGTAATGAGCTGCTCGATTTTATCTGGGCGCTGGCCGTGGTGGGAGAGTCCGTGGTGACCATCGGAGATTCCGTTCAGGTTGCCGAAGACATTGTTAGTCCCCGGTAAGTCCATGGTTACGACACGCGTGGAGTCGGTTTGAAACGCCAGCGTGATCAGGTCGACAAAGTGCGGCATGGTTCCAATGATTCCTTTGCCATGCTCATCTTCGGAAAGCTTGACGCCGGGATCCGCGATGGGGCGATCGATCCATTGTTTTTGCTTTTCTGCACGGATCTCTAACTCGCGTAACGAGGTTTGGTATTCTTCTAGTTTTTCCTGATCGGCCTGACCCAATTTCGAGGAGGGGCGTTTCGAGTCTTCGAGCACGCTTTCGAGCACTGATTCCTGCAGCGAGAGAAAGCGTTTCTGCGCGCCCGCGGGCCGCTGCGTGAATAGATGATCGTAGGCTTTGCGAGGATCAATGATCGCGCCTCGACGGGCACCACTGCGTGCCCATGAAAGGCCTTGGGTCACACCACCACCCGCTTGGAGAGTCAGCGAATCAAAACGTGTTTCGCCACCGAGCAACTCGGCGACCCGCTGGTCGGCAGAGATCGATCTGCGGCCGCCGTGGCGAGCTGGATGGCGTCCGGTAGTAAACGCGATGACACCAGCGTGACCGTGTCCGGCTTCCTGATGCTCCAACCCTGAAAGGATTGAAAACTTGTCCTTCATCGAATCCAATGGCTCAAGAATCCGCCCTAGCTGGGTGAATTCTCCCGTGTTTTTCGGAATGAACTCGGGCGCGTGAAAGCCGAGGAACGAATGGATGATAACGAAGCGTTTTGCAGGAGCCGCCTTTTGGGTTGCTGCGCTTGCGCTCGGGATCATTGCGTCGAAAAGTGGCAATGGTAACGTCGCGGCCGCACGCCGGAGGAGGGTTCGTCTCGAGAGCGATTTCATGGTCGGTTTAGTTATTGCGAATGATCTTGGGATGGCTGCGCTCTGAGTTGATCGCGTGTTGCATCTCGGTGCTTAGTTTTTTTACCATAGCTGGCTGATCGGCATAGAGATTCTTTTCTTCGTATGGGTCCGAGCTGAGATCGTAGAGTTGGCCGCTCTGACTCAAGTCCATGCGCCAAGATGCGATCGTCCCCATCGGCTCCACCTCGGCCGAATACTTGAAGAACCCGCCGGAGCCAAGCGTATCGAAAATCAGTTTCCAGTTGTCCCGCCGGATCGAAAGGATCCCTGTGTAGGATTGCGTGATCATCGAATGGCGGGCTGGGGCGGCTTTTGGGTCGAGGAATTGCGCTGACTGGTCAACGCCATCCTCCGCCGCCCACTCTGGCAACGCGGAGCCCGTGATCGATGCGGCTGTGGGGAGTACATCGGTCAGGCACAGCAGATGGTCGTTTACTTGATTTGGATTCATTCTAGCTGGCCAGCGGACGATGAACGGAACCCGCGAGCCGCCGTCCCAAGCATCCGTCTTGAAGCCCCGATAGGGCCCTGAGCCATCGTGCCCTGCGGAGATTTCAGGCTTCGAATATTTCGGTCCGTTGTCGGACGTGAAGATCACCAAGGTGTTCTCGGCGATTTGCGATTCATCCAGTAGCTTGCGGACCCGTCCGGCGCTCTCGTCGACCCACAGGCAGCGATCCCCTCGGCCGCCAACGCGTCGATGGCGGGGGTGCGCACTATTCCGCCGGGTTGATTGCAGCTCACATCGCCCCATCCGAGATCATCCGCTAGGATCACGATGATGTTTGGCTTGCTTGGTTCTTCGCCGAAAGCGAACGAGCAAAGAGAAGCAAGCGTGACGTCAAGTGCGATTCGGATGGGTGGGCTCATTTTGACGGAATTTTAGATCTTAGGGGCACCTCCGAAAACCTCATGCGGGCTGGAGCTTGATAAAATCCCCGCTGTCTTCGTTGCTAAAGCGCCCACTATCACCAGACAGCTTAGCGTTTATCGCCTCGCCAGCGGGAATTCTCTCTGCGCCCCATTTTCACAGCAGGTTTCCGGAGGTGCCCTTAGTGTTTGTCAGTAAATAACTCCTACAATCTGCTGGTTATTTTGGCCATCACCCGCGTTAGCTTCCAACTCAAATAGCCCGCTATAATCGCTGAAATCTGCCTTGGTGCTGGCTAAAATTCCTGCGCATCTTTGTATGACTTATTTCCTGACAACCCCTTAGAGGCTGCCGATCCGAATTTCTTGCGCTCTGGGTTCAAAAGCACCTTCGACCGTGTTAGAAATACCCATGAACCGTGTCGATCCTGGCACCAATTGCATGTTCCTGTCACGGAAATGCGAGTGGAGGGAAGAGGTCTTTCTCCCTTGCTTGAACTGGTCCCAGGTTGTTTCGAGCTTCCCGGCTTGATTGGAGAGCCGGTTTCCATTGCCGACTCCAACGGATCAGAATTTTCGCGCCCGATTTGCTGGAAATCAGCGGCTGGTAGCTACCGCGAGAACACTTCGGCTGTGATCGCCACCGTCTCTATCATCAAAGATTTGCTGGGATGAGGGGATTTTCCCAGCTGCTGGTACGCCTACGGCAATGATCCGCGCAGATGGCGGCACCGGGACTACAAGGCAGCCAGGCATTCCGAGCCCGATTCAGTGATTCGATACTTCATGATTGTAAAGCCTTCGAACACCGGCTCACTCTCGACATAACCGTCGCCGATGAGCTCTAGGAAAACCTTCCCCCTTACGGGAGTTCCAGGTTCGAGAATTTCGCAGCCATCGTAATCGGCAGGGCAGTACCACAAACCGGGTTTCATGAGGCGTAGGAGATTTACGTGCCGTTCGTTCATTTTCAAAAAGCTATCCTAGGGGTATTCCTGCAGGAACGCCAACGGTCATTCTCAACTAGAATCCCTACCGGGAAAACCCTCTGAACCTCGACTCAAGCGTCTACTGCGCGCGAAAATGCTTAAGATCACCGGCACCTGACCCGCCATAGGCCGCGCCATTGCTATTTGACCCAGTGGGGGCGACGCACCCAGCTCAGGCTAAGGATCGTCTTCCACGCGGTGATGGCGGGCAAGATGCCAACTTGCGCGACGAAACTTGGCAACGTGGATTTCAAGCCCGAGGGCTCGATGCTCCTGGCTGAGCAGGTTGTTCGGACAATCCTAAACGAAGCACGCTCAGAACAAACGTCGGTGGCATTGTAAGTGGGAAGATGGATTAGATGGTCTTGAGGAGGGGCACTCCAATTCGGTTAATTGTTGGCTGTGAGTGTCACAGACTTGTCCGTGTAGCCGATCTCAAACGTATTGCCGGCGTCGTCGACGATGTGCCTATTCGAGTTCTTGAAAGTGCCTGAAATGGAACCCGCCTTGAGGATGGTGATGGTCGTCCCGGGTTCGACACTGAAGCCGCGGGTGCTGCTGAGAGCGAGGCTGCTGGCTAGCTTCGCTTGGCCGATGACTCTCAGTAGGGAAGGGGATTTGCCATCGATGGCAATCACTAGAACCGCGTCTGCCGTCTCGTGGTAATCAGCACTGATCTCGAGCGATCCTTTACTGGAGACCGCGACAACTCCGCTGTTCTGGAGATTGCCGTCGACTTTTCCGTAGCCGCCAAAGCGAGCCCCTGCGGCAACGGTGATCCAACGCAGGGACGAGACGGTGCCCCCATTGACACTGACCTTGCCGTTGTTTGAAACACGAATCTCGTTGCGACCAGTGAGGTTCACGTCTGCTCCAAGGACGAGGGCTTGGCTTGCACTTGAAGAAGTACCACTGATTTCGAGGCCGAGGAATTCGAGATCGGCGTCGGCATTGGCGACAGAGGATGCTTCGCCGGTATTCTCGAATTTTGCCGTCCACGAAAGCCTCGGTGCGCCGTCGTCGGTGAGATAGCTGATGCCGGCGTTCTCGTAGTTGTAGTCTGACCAATTGGCTGGATCTGAAGTGACTGCGCCATCTTTTCCCGTCCAGTGGTGGTAGGTGTTGGCGAAACCGCGTGGCTCGGCGACACGCTCGCCTAGGAGCAAGGCCTTGAGTTCCTTGACGAGTTCTGGCTTCGCAGCAGCGATGTTGTTCTTCTCGGCGCGATCGGCCTCAAGATCGAAGAGCGCGAATCCAGGAGCTGTTGCTTGCCTCTTTTTCCTTTTTCCCGCTGCAGCGTTGCGCACGAGCTTGTGGTTTCCGCGGATGATCGACTGGCCATTGCCAGCTTCGTGGATGACGAACTCGCGAATTCGCTGGTGGCCTCTGCCGGTGAGTGTCGGTGCGATGGATACCCCGTCGAGGCCGAGAGGCGTTGCGACGCCAGCGAGTTCACAAAAAGTAGGCAACAGGTCGGTGACATCGACCACGCGATCGATGTTGCTGCCGGGTTTGAGCTTCGAGTTATCACTGATTTTTGCTGGCCATCGCACCACCAGTGGCACGCGAATACCTCCTTCGTAGATGCTTCCTTTGTTGCCGCGCAGTCCACCGTTGGAGTCGAACGCGGAGTTGTTCGGTCCTCCTGGGCCGCCATTGTCCGACTGGAAAATAACGAGGGTGTTATCAGCGACGGAATCGGAAGGGTCGCCATCGCCGTTCGGATCTTCCAGCGCGGCGAGGATGTTGCCGATGTGGGCATCGATGCGCGTCACCATGGCCGCCCATTGTTTTGCCTGCGCGGGGAGCTTGGCGAAGTGCTCGTCGTCTCGATAGGCAGCGCTCCATTGGGGGAGTTTGCTGACGTCTTCAAATGGGCCGTGCGGGATTTGTGCGGCGAATAGACCGAAGAAGGGCTTGCCGTCTCTGTTGTATGATTTCGCGTTTTCCCGCACGAAATCGAGCGCGGCAAAGGCATAAGCGTCGTCGCAGTAGCCGGTTTTCGGGTAATCGGCGTGGTTGTGGTTGGACGGCGAGTCCGGGTAGGCTGGATTGTTCGCGTACTTGGCCATGGAATTTGGGATGAGCTCTAGGCCGCCTTTCGTCCCAGTTCTGGCGGGCGCGCTCCACAGGCTGGGTTGGAAAAAAGTGTGTGCGCGCACGTGGTGCAGTTCGGCCAGCACGAACTGGTAGCCGTGTGAAGTTGGCAAGGTCTGGACATTATCGATCGTCGGATGATTCATGTCTTTCGATCCGCCGTAGCCCCACTTGCCCCAGTAGCCAGTGGTGTAGCCAGCGGATGACAAGGCGTCGCCCATGAGGATGTCGTCGGCACGCATCGCCTTCTTCGCGTTGTCCGGATCGTTGCGGTCAGCGAAGGTATGTCCCTGGTGGAAGCCGGTTTGCTGCGAGGATCGCGCCGGGGAACAGACGTGGCAGGCGTAGCCGCGCGAGAAGTTGACGCCCCGGGCTGCGAGTTGGTCGATGTTCGGCGTGCGCACGTGTGGCAGGCCTTTGGCCTTACGTTCTGCCTGGCCGTTGGGGCCGATCGATCCCCAACCCATGTCATCGACAAAGAAGTAGAGGATGTTTGGGCGCGGCGCGGGTTCGGCCGCTAGCGAAGTGGCGGCGGCGATGCTGAGGATGAGTGTGTGAATGAGTTTCATGAGTGCGTGTTCTAGTGAAGCTTGTTTTCTCCTCGGTTCTCTGCCTGGTGAATCGTCACTGGCCAGCCGGGAAACTGGTTCGACGCCTTGCCGTCCGTCGCATCGATCAAGAAGCGGAACGAGTCGATGTGGTAGGTTTTCGCAACCGGGTCGATCGTCACGAGGCCAAATCCGCTGCCTTTCTGCTGCGCTAGTTTGTAGCGGTGTTTCAAGCTCGCCGGTTGTGGATTTCCTACGGCGTAGACGTAAATTTCATTGCCACAACCATCGAGGTATTCGCCGGTGTTGTCCTGCCCGTGGGCTGGGCGGTTCTGGTGTGGCATGCCGATGCTGTCAGGAAGCCAGAAGCGCGGGTAGCCCACCGCGATCGCTGGGGTGCAGAACGACCAGTTGCTGTCGCGTTGCGCATCGACGCCGTATTGTGAGAGTGTCGTGAGGTGCTGATCACCGTTGATGTGCAGCGCCATCGATTCACGCAGGATGCGGATCGCGTTATCACGCGGCGTTTGCGGCCAAGCGCCAGAATCGAGATCGGCCTTGAGATACTTGCCTCTGCCGCCACGCCCGTGATGGGTCGCAACACCGGCAAAAACCGTCTGGCTGAGCAACACTTTCATGGTGTGACCGCGCCAATCTTTGGCCCACTGCCGCAGAAACTCCTCCTGCCGTTCACCTAGAAGAACCAAGTCAGGTTTGTCGAGCTTCGAGGTGTCGAAATTTGGATCTGTGACGTGGTCGGCTCGCCCCGAACCAGTGTCGACGCGCTCTGGTCCGCTCTTCCACTGGCGATCACCCAGAATCGCGAAACTGACGTTGCCATAAACTAGATCGCCGTAGTAGACGCTTATATCCTGCTTGCTGGGGTTCGGATCGAAGGCCGGAGGATGGTGCGCGGTGGTGGTGCGGTGCACCGCGTTCACCATCCGCGCCGGTTCGCGGTAGCCGCCTTTCGACGACGCGCCCTTGGCGAGATTTTTCATCGCTGCGCCGCCCTCGCCCCAGATATTGCCTTGGAACACATCGTGATCATCGGGAAGACAGACAGTTGGTCGATCTCTCATCGCCTCGCGGAATGCCCAGCCGAATTGGTAGTACTTGCGTAGGTAATTGAGGATCGCGGGCTCAGCTGGGTCGCGGATGATGCCGAATCCGCCGTGGCTTTCGTAGATTTGATCCCCCGAAAAGTAGAGCATGTCGGGAGCCAGCTTTACCACGTTTTCCGCCACGGGTGCGTAGGGGAATGCGTAGTCGTTCTGGCAAGTCAATGCGCCCAAACGCAGTGGTCGGCCAGACGGGTTCGCTTTAATCACACCTGTCCACTCGTGGTCAGTCTGGCTTCCATCCTTGTGCTTCTCCGCGAGCACCACTTTGTAGGGCGTCTCGACCGTGGCGTCCCACATTTTGATCGACCATGTCGCGGTCCAGGCGTCGCGGTCGAGCGTTGCCCCGCCAGCCGCTTTCCACTTGCCGTTGCGTTTGGCGTGTAGAACTAAGCTGTGATTATCGTCCGCTCCCAAGGGGCCTGTCAACGCGCTGAGGGTCAATTCGAAGCCCTTGGCGCCGCGTGAATCACTCAGCGTGTACATCGACCACAGTAGCGGACCGAAGCGCTGCTCCTCGCTGACGGTGAAGGCGTCGCCGCCCGCCTTCCATTCGCTGAAGCGGCACCCCGCGTTTTGATTGCGCTTGCTCGGTCCCTCGTAGTTGCTCACCACTGCGATATTCCCGAGGAGATTCTTTGCAGGAAGTGATACAGTGACCGAACCTAGCTCGACGCCAGCCACGCTCATCGCCTTCAAGGTCAGTTTCATCTGATCGCCCTCGACGGAACCAGTTAGGTTGAGTCGGAAGTCGAGCGGGTCCACCGCTGCCGTGAGTTTAGCGCGCGTTCTTCCCAGAATCAGCGCCCCGTGTTTTATCCCGGCGCTCACGCCCCCCTTGGCGAAGCAGTTGCTACGATGCTCGTTCAAATCGCTGCGCACCCCGATGCGAAATCCCGCGCCACCATCCTTCTTCGCCGCACTGGCTCGGGCGATCCGCACCGACATCGAAAAACTGCCTGCCGTATTCGTTAGCTGATGCGTGAGCGAGTGGATACTGCGGTTGGCCGCGCTGGTGATGCATTCAGCCCAGCCATCAGCGATGCGCCAATCTTCCATCGGATTCGCCCAAACCTCGCCGCCGAGAAACACGCGGTTGGTCGTGTTGGCCCAGTTTTCGAGTTGGTCGAGCTTCGGCTTAGGTTCTTGGGCAAGAGATGAGCGTCGAGTTCCGAACCCGAACAGGGCTCCGAGGGCGAGGGATTTGAGGCTGAGGCGCCTTGAGAGAAGTTTGATCATGAACCTGTCTAAGGGCTTGTCAGTAAATAATTCCTACAATCTGCTGGTTATTTTGGCCATCACCCGCGTTAGCTTCCAACTCAAATAGCCCACTATAATCGCTGAAATCTGCCTTGGTGCTGGCTAAAATTCCTGCGCATCTTTGTAGGAGTTATTTACTGACAACCCCTAAGTGGTGGTTACCGGACGCGGATCCAATCGATCTCGATGGTCGTCGCCTTCGATCCAGCAAACTTGATCTGCATGGTTTCGATCGTCCCAGCCCAAGCGGCGCCCAGTGGGATCTCAAGGTCTGCGAACTGGTTGTTGCCAGAACTTTTAGCGGAACCTAACGATTTTCCATTCGCCGAAACCTCTAAATCAGTCGCGGTAGTGCTGCGCACGCGGATCGCTAGCTTGCCCTGGTTCCTTCCAGTCCCAAGCTTCAATCCCTTGCGCGAAATCGATGCGCTAGCAGCGAGGAGATCAAAATCGAGAAAACCTTGTCGGCCTGCGATATTTGTCAGCTCCCCGTCGGACTGCCAGCCCTCGGTCTGCCAACCGCCACAGTCGAATTCGAACTGTAGCCGCCCATCGTTTAGGTCGCGCCCGTTGTATTTCTCCCACAGGTCTGACAAGCCATCACCGTCGGAGTCTGTCCGCACTCGTTCGTACTCCGGATTCACACCTTTGAACCGACCATTGCCATTCTGTTCCAACTCGATGTCGGGCTCTTCTCCGGCTCCGAGATCACCCTTGGCAACCCAGTCGTCCAACAGTTTGCGATGGGAGACGAGCACGGCTTTGTGATCTGCTGATTTCGCGAGGTTGTTGGTCTGTGCCGGGTCTTTTGCGATGTTATACAATTCTTCGGCGGGGCGTTCGCCAAAATAAATTTCTGTGAGTTTCGGCGACAGCGTGCCGTCTGCGTAGGCCGCGCGCAATGAATCGAGAAAGTTTCGACCGTCGCGGTACTGCGGCTGCAGAAAGACTCGGTCGAGCTTGTAGTTGCGGGTGTAGCGGAAGCGATCGCTGCGGATGGTGCGAACGCGGTCGATGGTGTGGTCGCAGCGATCGCGGCCGGAGCCGACGAACTCGCGCGCTTTAAAATTGTCAGCGAAGAGGTTTTGCCCCTCGATCCATTTGGGGTAGGGGACGCCCGCCCAGGTCAGCGTGCTCGCCGACACGTCGAGGATCGAAACGAGGTCGTTGCGAATCTCTCCTGAAGAGGGCACCCATTTTTCCGGCCCCTTAATAATGAGTGGAACGTGCAGCCCAGCCTCGGTGGGCATCTGTTTGTGGCGCACCAGGTTGTTCGCGCCGTGATCCGAGAAATAGACGACGATGGTCGAGTCTTCCAAGCCACTCTTCTTGAGCTCCGCGAGGATGGCACCGATCTTGTCGTCGTCGCTGCGGATCGCATCACAGTGCTGGGCGATGATTTCGCGATACAAGTCATTCTGCGGGTAGTCGGCTGGAACGACCGCGCTTGCTCGATCAGCCATCCTGTTTTTCGGCCATTTCTTCGTATTCGTCTTACCGCCCTTGAGCTGAATCTGACCAAAGAATGGTTTGTTCTTCGGCAGCGAGTGCCATTTCTTCTTAAGTTTGGCGTAGAGCTCAGTTTCCGAAGTGAAGTTGTAGTCGCTCTTGCCGATGTTGAAGGTGGTGTAACCGGCATCCTGCATCAGCTCGGGCAGCGATTTCATACCTTCCGGCAAAGGCCGTCCCGCCTTGCCACGCCGCGATCGATGCTCGTGGGCGCCAAAGCGGAACTGGTAGGCGCCGACGATGAACCCCGAGCGACAGGCCGAGCACACCGGCGCGGGCACGTAGGCGCGCTTGAATAACGTGCCCTCGCTCGCCAGCTGGTCGATGACTGGCGTTTTCCCCTGGTTCGCCTCGTAACCGTAGCAGCCGATCCACGGCGAGGTGTCTTCCTGGACCAACCATAAAATGTTCGGCTTGTCCGTGCCAGCCGCATGGAGGGTGCCGACCAGCGAA